>JAAYVT010000741.1 GCA_012517025.1 Phyllobacteriaceae bacterium
CCTGTTCTCGCCGGAGTTCCTGCGCGAGGGACGGGCCCTGTGGGACAATCTGCATCCCTCGCGCATCGTCGTCGGCGACCGCACCGACGAAGCGCGCGCCTTCGCCGACCTCCTGCGCAGCTGTTCGAACCTGAACGACGTCCCGACCGTGCTGACCGGCTCGACCGAGGCCGAGGCGATCAAGCTCTTCGCCAACACCTTCCTGGCGCTGCGGATCGCCTATTTCAACGAGCTCGATTCCTTCGCGCTGGCCCGCGACCTCGACACCGAGACGATCATCCGCGGCGTCTGCCTGGATCCGCGCATCGGCGATCACTACAACAATCCCTCCTTCGGCTACGGCGGCTATTGCCTGCCGAAGGACACCAAGCAGCTTCTCGCCAACTATCACGACGTGCCGCAGGACCTGATCGAGGCGATCGTCTCCTCCAACACCACGCGCAAGGACTTCATCGCCGCCAAGATCCTGTCGATGCGGCCGAAGACGGTCGGCATCTACCGCCTGACGATGAAGGCCGGGTCGGACAATTTCCGCACCTCGGCGATCCAGGGCATCATGAAGCGGCTGAAGGCGAAGGGCATCGAAGTGCTCGTCTACGAGCCGACCCTGGCGGCGGAGACGTTCTTCAACTCACCGGTGCTGCGCGATCTGGCGGCGTTCAAGGCACGGTCGGACTACGTCGTCGCCAATCGCTTCGACGACAATCTCGCCGACGTCGCCGACAAGACCTTCACCCGCGATCTGTTCCGGCGCGACTGAGCGCGCCGGCGGTTCTGACGCGCCGCCCGATCATCGTTGCGGTCGCAACACTGTGGTCGGAGAGCGGTCCGGTCGCAGCGTCCGGGCGGCGGACGGCCCGAGCGGGCGCGAGGTGCGCAGGAAGCCGTTGAACACCGGGTTGGCGAGCGTCGCCTCGCGGCCGGCGTCGATCAACAGATCGATCTCGTCGGCCGGCAGTACGAAACGGGTCGCGATCTTCTGCAGGCGCTCGCGTTTGTCCGGCAACTGATCGAAGGCGACCTCGCCGGAGAGGAACTTCACGTCGCGACAGTTCCAGCCGCGGCTGGTGCCGACGTAGCGCGCCACCTCGGCCGGACCGAGGCGGCAACGCCAGTCGATCAGGTCCTGCTGCCAACGGGCGACGGTGAGCTGGAAGGCGTCGAAGCCCTGGCGGACGGAGGCGTCGATGCCGGTGTCGACCACCGCCATCAGCAGCGGCGCCACCGTCGGACCCTCGCGGGTGCGCGTCCATTCGGTGTCCGAGCCGCGACCGGAGTTGACCACCAGGAACATCGCCCGCTTCAACCGCGCCGCCTGGCGCGGCGTCAACGGCGCATAGGGCGCGTCGGCCGCCGCCCGCGCGATGGTCAGGCCGGAGAGCCCGAAGTTGTCGGTGAGGCCGCCGTCGAGCAGGCGGATGTACTTGGTGCGCTGCGGATCGCGATAGGCGAGGAGGGCGCGGGCGTCGGCCTTGAGCAGGGCCGGCGCGGCGGCGTGCTCGGAGGCGTAGCGCACCCATTGCGGCGTCTCCCAGGCGCATCGCTCGGAGAAGGTTTCGAGCGTCACCGGCGCGAAGATCACCGGCACCGCCGCCGAGGCCGCAACCGCCTCGGAGAGCCGCACCGAAGCGAGATCGGAGCAGAAGGCGCGGAAAGTGTTCGGCTCGAACACGAAGGGGGCGTGGTTGGCGATGTCGGAGGCGTTCAGCCACACCGTCGGCCGCTTCTTCGCCAGCAGCTGCGCGTAGGTGGCGCCGTGGAAGAGGTTGCGGTCGAGCCACTGCGGCAGGTTCGAGCGATCGTTGGCGCCGCCGGCGTAGACCCGCGCCAGCGTCGCCGGGTTCCACGGATTGTCGTTGAGATCCTCCTCGGCGTTCTTCAGGAGGAACGCCTCGCGGAAGTCGGTGAGCGCGTCGCGTCCCTTCAGGCCGAAATAGGCGGCCGTCACCGAGCCGCCGGAGACGCCTGAGACGAAGTCGACACGGTCGAGCAGGCTCGCCGATCCGGGCGCCGCGCCGGGGGCCGGCGTCTCGGCGAAGGCCCGCAGCACCCCGAAGGAGAAGGCGGCGGCGCGGGTGCCCCCGCCGGAGAAGGCCAGACCGACCAGGGTCTCGCCGTCGCCGTCGTCGGGGAAGAGCTCGGCCGCCGTCGCCGCCTCGGCACCGGCGGTCACGACGTTGATCGGCGCGTCGTCGAGCGAGGCGCAGGAGGCGAGCCAGCCGACCGTCGCGGCGGCGAGCAGTCGAGCGGCGAGGCGTCGGGAGGCGGGGCGGAGAGGAGCGAGCGGCGGCGACATCGATGAGCCCGATGAGAGTTTCTCGTTCGTGTCGCACTTTCCCGGAAACGAGACCCGCTTGTCGAGAGGGGTCGCGGCGCCGGCGACGTTACGGCATTCGTCATTCTTCTCCCGATTGTATCCACGCCGCTTCGTCGGCATGATCTTCTCGATCTTCCCGGGCGTCCGTCGACGCCTCGTCCCGGAGACGTCGTCGATGCTTCGTCGTTTCGTTCCCGCCCTCTCCCGACACCGCCGCAGCGGCGCGGCCACCGCCGCCTTCGGCCTCGTCGTCGGCGTCGTCGCGGCGAGCGGAGCGGCGCGGGCCGAGGACGACGTCTCGCCCTATCGCCCGTTGCGCGCGGAGACCGGCGCGGCGGTCGTCCCGTCGCCGGATCTGGCCGAGACGGTCGAACGCCTGCGCGCGGCGGCGGCGGCGAAGGACGTCGACGCCGTCGGCGCGCTGTTCGCGGCACGGCTGACCTTCGTGGTGTCGGGGATCACGCTCGACGTCCCGCGCTCGGTCGAGCGCCGGCCCGCCCGGACGAGCGCGAAGGACGTGCTCGCCGACGTCGCTTCTCTGCACGAGGAAGGCGATCTGCCGGCGCGCGGCGCTCCCGTGCCGCCCCGGCCTTCGGCCACCGAAGTCGCCCTCCGGGTGATCCTCGACGACCTCGAGGAGGCCGATTGGGGACGCGATCCGCTCGTCCCCGGCGCGGTCTGCACCTATCGCGGCGCCCGCTGGAGCGCACGCGAGGCGCGGGTACGCGGCTCCGGCGAAGCCGGGTTCTGGGTCACCGCGCCGACCGAGGTCCGCGCCGCCGCCGAGGACGCGGAGACCGTGGCGCGGCTCGTCCCCGGTCGGATCTATTTCCAGGGCTACCTCGACACGCCGACGGAGGGTTGGCGGGGCATCCGCCTGCCGGCCGGCGGCGTCGGCGCGGTGCCCGACGCGAAGCTGCATCCCACCCGCGTCGGCGGGCTCTGTTTTTCCGCGAAGACCGGCGGCGGCTGGATCGTTTCCACCTTCACCGCCTCGCGGCTGTGAACCGCCGGCCGCATCTTCCCGTTTCGACCGAAAGGACGTCGTCTCGATGAGCACCGCCGTAGACATCACCTTCCGCCTCGTCGGCCTGTTCTACATGGCGAGCGGCGTCCTGGTGGTCCGCACGCTGGCGGTCTCCGCGATGGCCGACGCCACCTGGACGGCGATCATGGGCAAGCCGCCGCATCCGGCCGAACGGATACGCGAGATCTGGCTCGCCGCCGGCTCGGTGGTGATCGCCGCCGGCGGTCTCGCCTTGATGCTGCTCCTCGACGTCGCCGCGGTGCTGTTCGTGCTCGGGACGGCGCAGCAGCTGATCTACCTCCATGTGGTGGCGCCGCGCTTCCTCGATCCCCACGACCCGCCGGACCCGGTCGGCCGGGCGCGGACGCGCAACGCCGCCCTGATCCATCTGGCGGTCACCACGGTGGTGGCGACGGCGGCGGCGGGGGGCGACCTCCGCGCTTGGGACGAGCAACCGACCTGGCTGCTCGCCGCCGCCGGCGCGGTGGTGGCGGTCGGCGCAGTCTGGACGATCGCGGCGATGCGGGTGCGCTCGAACGTCGGCGAGGCGGAATGAGCGGCGCCGTGAGCGAAGGCCGCGTCGACGCGGCGAGAACGGATTCCACGGGCGACGGCGGACGCAGGGCCGACCGGCGCCGAGACCAGAGGTCGAACCGCATGCGCCACGTTCTGCGATGCCTTCTCGTCGCGACCACCGTTCTGGCCGGGGGCTCGGCGAGCCGCGCCGCCGACCGGGTGGCGCTGGTGATCGGCAATTCGGCCTACCGGGCGCAGACGCCGCTGCCCAACCCGGTCAACGACGCCGCCGACGTCGGGACGATGTTCCGCCACCTCGGCTTCGACGTGGTCGAGGGGCTGGATCTCGACGGCGCCGCTCTGAAGGCCAAGCTGAAGGAGTTCCGCGACCGGCTGGAGGGCGGCTCGCTCGGTGTCTTCTACTATTCCGGCCACGGCATGCAGGTCGACGGCCACAATTATCTGATCCCGATCGACGCGCGGATCGAGAAGCCGGACGACGTGCGGCTGGAGACGGTGGACGTCGATCTGGTGATGCAGCTGATGCGGGCCGACGACCGGGTGACGGTGGTGGTGCTCGACGCCTGTCGCGACAATCCCTTCGCCCGGTCGCTGCGGCGCTCGACCAAGGGAACCACGCGGGCGGCGGAGAGCGCCTACGGCGGTCTCGCCGAGGTCCGCAGCTCGGTCGGCACGGTGATCGTCTATGCGACCGACCCCGGCAACGTCGCCCTCGACGGCGACGGCCGCAATTCGCCCTTCACTCAGGCCTTCCTGAAGAACGTGCCACAGCCCGGCGTCGAGATCTCGCGGGCGATCAAGCGGGTGCGTTTCGACGTGGTCCAGGCGACCGGCTCCAAACAGGTGCCCTGGGACAGCTCGACCCTGGTCAACGACGTCTACCTCGCCGGCGACGCCCCGGCCGAACAGAAGCTCGCCGCGCTGCCGCCGCAAGTGGCGAGCGAGGGCGCGACCAAGTCGCTCGGCGACGCCGCCGCCCGTCCGGCCGAGCCGAGCCCGCAGGCGACCCGGCCGCCGCCGGCCGCCCCGGCCGCGACCGCCACCGAGCCGACCGCCGCCGAGCTCTGCGACCGGCTCGCCGCCGATCCGCAGGACACGCTGCGCAACCCGAAGGTGGCGCCGGTGCGCACCGTCGACG
>JAAYVT010000742.1 GCA_012517025.1 Phyllobacteriaceae bacterium
GAGGAGCCCGGAGACGCAGGCCCCCTTGAGCCCGCCGGTCGACACCAGCGCCGCGACGAGCAGCGTCAGCGCCACCGCCGCTTCCCAGCGCGCGAGACCGAGGACGAGCGAGATCAGCGCGATGCAGGAGAGCGAGCTCGCCACCGCCGAAAACAGGATGCCGAGCGACGAGGTCAGGCTGGCGAGGACCCCGGCGAGCGGGCCGTAGTGCCGGCTCATGTATTGCGGCACCGTCTCGAGCCCGCTCTTTCGCAACGGCAGGGCGTAGAAGGCGGCGAGCGCGGCGAGACCGAGCCCCATCCCGAGGGTGAACCACCACGCCGAGAGGCCGATCGAGAAGGCCATCTGCGCCGATCCGACCGTAGCGGCGCCGCCGACCGCGGTGCCGGCGATCGATCCGGCGATCATCACCACGCCGGAGGATCGCCCCATCAGGCTGAAGCCGACCGCCGATTTCACCTTGCGCGTCGAAGCCACCGTGACCGCCATGACGACGATCAGCGTCGCGGCGAGGCCGAATGCGTGTTCCGGGGAGAGAGACGTCATCACGCGGTCCGTGGTGCGGCCGCGGGGAGCCGGACGGTCGCGCCTCGGAAAGGGGCGGGGTCACGGCCGTCGCGGCGAATTTCCTTCGACGGACGGTGCGGGTCGCGGCCGAGGTTTCGGTCGTGCGAGCATCGACGGCCGAGAAATGCCACGCCGCCGAGATCGTCTTCAATGGGGTTGGAGCAGAGCAGCGTCCCGTTTCGAGATCGGGAGCGCCGCCTCGGTTCAGCGCTCGGCGTATTTCTGCGCGAGGATCGCGCAGACCATCAACTGCATCTGATGAAAGATCATCAGCGGCAACACGAGCAATCCCATGTCCAGACCGGCGAACAGAATCGTCGCCATCGGAATGCCGCTCGCCAGGCTCTTCTTGGAGCCGCACATGACGATCGTGATCTCGTCCTCTTTGGAAAAGCCGAAGAGCCGGGCGACGACCGTCGTCGTCGTCAGCACCACGCCGAGCAGCAGCGCCAGCACCGCGATCAGGAGGACCGCCATCCCCGCCGTGACCGTGTGCCAGATGCCGCCGAGAACCGCTTCGCCGAAGGCCAGATAGACGACGCCGAGAATCGAACCACGGTCGAACAGCGACAGCACCTTGGCGTTGCGGCGGATCCACGGTCCGACCCATCTCTGCAGCATCTGCCCGAGGGCGAAGGGCAGCAGCAATTGCTCGAAGATGCCGACGATCGCGCGCCCGGAGATGGTCACGCCGGAGGCATGGAGCACCACACCGGCCAGGATCGGCGTGAGGAAGATCCCGAGAAAGTTGGAGAGCGACGCGGCGCAGACCGCTCCGGCGACGTTGCCGCGCGCGATCGAGGTGAAGGCGATCGACGACTGCACCGTCGACGGCAGAATGGCGAGATAGACGATGCCCGCCGACATCTCCGGCGGCAGACCCGGCATCCAGGCGCGGATCGACAATCCCAGCAGCGGGAACAGCACGAAGGTCGACGCCAGGATCAGGAGATGCAGGCGCCAGTGCAGCAGACTGGCGACGACCGCGTCCCGCGAAATCTTGGCGCCGTGCATGAAGAAGAGCAACGCGATCGCCACCTTGACGGCGCCGCCGAGGACGACCGCGACCGTGCCGGTCGCCGGAAGAACCGAGGCGACGATCACCGCTGCGGCGATGGCGAGAGTGAAGTTGTCGGGGCGGAGGCGGGCGAAATTCATGAGGACACCGGTGGTTTCGTCGGCGCGCACGCGCGAAGTGTCGCGAGGGGGCGGCGGGAGGCGGTTCGGCGCTCGGCTCGCAGCCGAGCGCCTTCGCCGGAGGCCGGCGTCTCCCGAAGGAGGCCGTCGACACCGGCGACTGTTCTACATTACAATGCTACGACATGTATGCATATCGAGCGTTCGTCATGCAAGGAGGCGATGTGGACGGGATCGACGACGAGTCTCTCGGATCCGATCCGGCCGGCGCCGGTCCGACGGCGGACCGCCTCTACGCGGTTCTGGTCGATCGAATCCTCGACGGACGTCTGAGGCCCGGCGACGCGCTGAACGAATTGGCGCTGGCCGAGGACTTCGGGGTGTCGCGGACGCCGGTCCGCGAGGCGGTGCAGCGACTGGCGATGGCCGGCCTCGCCGAGCGTGGACCTCGGCGGTCCTTCCGGGTGCGTCGCCTGCCGCCCGCCGAACTCGGCGATCTGCTCGAGGCGCTGTGCGAGATCGAGGCGGTCTGTGCGCGTCTGAGTGCCGCACGGATGAGCGAGGTCGAGCGGCGGGAATTGGAGATCTGCGTCGGCGAGGGCGCGCGCGCGGCGGCGGGCGACGGCGAGACCTATGCCCGGCTGAACGTCCGCTTCCATCAGTTGCTCTTCGACGGGGCGCGCAACGATCATCTGAAGGAGATCGCGGCGCAGTTGCGAATTCGCGCGGCGCCCTATCGCGAAGCGCAGTTCCGACAGACCGATCGGATCGCCTCGTCGCAGGACGAGCACGAACGCATCCTCGCCGCCGTCCTGGCTCGCGATCCGGCGGAGGCGCAGGCGGCGATGACCCGGCACGTCGCCAGTTCCTCGCTCAACATCAAGCGCATGCTGGACCTCTCGACGCCGAAGCGATGAGCGCCCGCGGCACCGCCGGCGAGCCCGCGTTCCTGCCTTCGGCGGCGGCGATCTGCCCATCATCTGAGCATGTACGCTTCGCGATCATTTTCCGTCTTGACGGCCCGTCTCTTTCACGATGGACTGAACCAATCGAAAATTGGTGCGGGCCAATCCGTGACGGACGATCGAGACAATTCCAACGTCGCGCTCGAGCGGTTGCGTGAACTGCTCCGGTCCGGACGCTTCGCCACCGGCACGCGGCTGCCGACCGAGCGGGCTCTGGCGGAGGAGTTCGACGTCGGCCGTCGGTCGGTGCGCCGGGCGCTCGAGGTGCTGGAGGCGGAAGGACTGGTGTGGCGCCGGCAGGGGTCGGGCACCTTCGCCGGGACCCGCCCGGCCGAGCCCTACGAGGACGTCGGCGTTCTGGTCGCCGGCACCGACGCGATGGAAGTGATGGAGGTTCGGCTGCGTCTCGAGCCGCAGCTCGCCCAGCTCGCCGCGCTGCGCGCCGGTCCCGCCGACATCCGCGGCATGTACGATCTGATCGCCAAGATCGACGAATGCACCGACGCCGACGGTCGTGAACTCTGGGACGGCGCGCTGCATCGACAGATCGCGCGATGTGCGAACAACAAGCTGCTCCTGGTGCTGTTCGACGTGATGAACCGCGTCCGCCAGGAGCCGGCCTGGCAGAAGATTCGCGAACAGGCGCGTTCGGCCGCCAAGACGCGGCCGGTCACCCACGACCAGCATCTGGCGATCATCGACGCGATCGCGGCGCGCGATCCGATCGGCGCCGCCGAAGCGATGCGCCGCCACCTCCTGACGCTTCAGGAGAGCCTCGTCCGCGCCACTTCGCACGATCCGCTCGCCGAGCGGACGGACACTTGAGACCAGCACGCACGCGACTCCGTCGGGGCTCGCCGATCGAAGAGGAAGAGGAGATGGGTATGACGAAGCTACGGATTTTGGCGACCGCCCTGACGGGCGCGCTGCTCGCGGCCCCGGCCTTCGCGGCCGACCTGAAGATCGGCCTCGCCGAAGATCCGGACATGCTCGACCCCGCGCAGTCGCGCACCTTCGTCGGCCGCATCGTCTACACCGCGATGTGCGACAAGCTCGTCGACGTGTCGCCCGGTCTCGAGATCGTGCCGCAGCTCGCCACCGAATGGGCGTGGTCGGGCGAAGGCAAGGTCCTGACCATGAAGCTCCGGTCGGGCGTCAAGTTCCACGACGGCACCGACATGGACGCGGCCGCCGTGGTGGCGACGATCGAGCGCAACATGAAGATGCCGGAGTCCCGTCGCAAGAGCGAGCTCACCTCGGTGGAGAGCATCGCCGCGACCGGCCCGCTCGAGGTCACCTTCAAGCTGAAGCAACCCGACGCGACCCTGCTCGCCCAGCTCTCCGACCGCGCCGGCATGATCGTGTCGCCGAAGGCGGCGGCCGAGCTCGGCGCCAATTTCTCCAGCCACCCGGTCTGCGCCGGTCCGTTCAAATTCGTCGAGCGCGTGCAGCAGGATCGCATCGTGCTCGAGAAATTCGCCGACTACTGGAACAAGGACCAGATCCACTTCGACAAGGTGACCTACCTGCCGATCGTCGATTCCACCGTCCGTCTCGCCAATCTGCGCGCCGGCGATCTCGACCTGATCGAGCGCATGGTGCCGACCGACGTGGCGACGGTGAAGGGCGACGCGCGCCTCGCCCAGGCTCAGGTGGTCAACCTCGGCTTCCTGTCGATCTACGTGAACGTCGGCCACGGCCCGCGCGCCGACAATCCGATGGGCAAGGACAAGCGGGTGCGTCAGGCCTTCTCGCTCGCCATCGATCGCGAGGCGCTGAACCAGATCGTCTACGAGGGCACCGCGCCGGCCGGCAATCAGCCCTTCGCCCCGACGAGCCCGTGGTACGACAAGTCCATCCCGGTCCCCACCCGCGACGTCGCCAAGGCCAAGGCGCTCCTGAAGGCGGCCGGCTACGACCGCGTGCCGGTCGAGATGCTGATCTCCAACCAGCCGATCGTCGGACAGATGATGCAGGCGGTGCAGGCGATGGTCGCCGAGGCCGGCTTCGACGTGACGCTGAAGACCACCGAGTTCGCCACGCTCCTCAACGAGGAGACCGCCGGCAACTTCCAGATCGCCCGCACCGACTGGTCCGGCCGCGTCGATCCGGAC
>JAAYVT010000743.1 GCA_012517025.1 Phyllobacteriaceae bacterium
CGCTCAACGCGAAGCTCGGCTTCGACTTCTTCTTCGCCGCCTGAAGGCGGCGACGGGCGGTGTCTTCATCGCCGCCTCCCCTCGAGAGATAGAGATGGACGGATACGCCGGGATCCGCCCGTCTCGCGTCTCACTCGGCCGGCGCAGCGACGGCGGCGGGCAGGCGATCGACCGGGCGTTCGCGGATCGGCAGGTGGACGAGGCCGGCGAAGACGCCGAGCGCCACGCCCATCCACCACACCGGATCGTAGCTGTTGTTCAGGTCATAGAGCCAACCGCCGAGCCAGACCCCGAGGAACGAGCCGAGCTGGTGGGAGAAGAACACCAGACCGCCGAGCATCGCCAAGTAGCGAGTGCCGAACATCAGCGCCACCAGGGCATTGGTCGGCGGCACGGTGGACAGCCACAGGATGCCCATCACCGAGGCGAAGATCACCACGCTCGCCGGCGAGGCCGGCACCAGCAGGAAGATGGTGAAGACCAGCGAGCGTGAGAAATAGATGAAGCTCAGGATCCAGCGCTTGGGCAGGCGCACGCCGAGGAAGCCGGAGCCGAGCGAGCCGACGACGTTGAAGGCGCCGATCAGCATCAGCGAGATCACCCCCCACTTCGGCTCGAGCCCGACGTCGCGCAGATATGCGGGAAAGTGAGTGGTGATGAAGGCGACCTGGAAACCGCAGACGAAGAAGCCGGCGGTGAGCAGCAGATAACTGCGATGGCCGAGCGCCTCGGTCAGCGCCTCGCGGATCGACTGGTCGTGACCGTGGTACATGCGGGCGTGCGGCTTGCCCTGCAGCGGAATGGCGAGGAACGGGATCAGGCCGAGGATCGCCGCCAGGATGGTCAGGCTGTCGTGCCAACCGAAGGAGACGATCAATCCTTGTGTCACCGGCGAGAACAGGAACTGGCCGAACGAGCCGGCGGCGGTGGCGAAGCCGAACACCACCGAGCGCTTCTCCGGCGCCACCACCCGGCCGAAGGCGGCCATGACGATGCCGAAGGCGCAGCCGGCGATGCCGAGGCCGACCAGCACGCCGGCGAGGTGGAAGGCGAGCGGGGTCGGCGCCCAGCTCATCGTCAGGATGCCGGCGGCATAGACCGCCGCGCCTCCGGTCAGCGTCTTGGCGGTGCCGAAACGGTCGGCGAGGCCGCCGAAGACCATCGCGCCGACGCCCCACAGCAGGTTTTGCCACGCCATCGCGAGGGCGAAGGTTTCCCGTCCCCAGCCGCGTTCGACGGTGATCGGGGTCAAGTAGAAGCCCATCGAGGAGCGCGGACCGAAGTTGATCGCGGCGATCAGGCAGCCGCACACCACGATCGACCAGAGCGGAAAGCGGGGGGTCTCGGCGGCGGGGGCGCTCATCGTCGGTCTCCGGCGCGGGGCCGCCGCCGACGTCGGCGACGTCGATGCTCATCGGGGCTCCCTGCACGTAGTTCTACGGGCGCCGGCGCTTCGCGAACAGTCAAAAGACGGAGGCCGATCGATCGAACGGATTGATGAATCGGTGCGACCGATTTTCATGACGTTCCGACGACGACGGGACTGTTCAAAGCCGGCTTCGCTCTCTATATTCACAGGGTCCGCGAGTTTCGGACGAACGCCGGGGAGTTTCCGGTGTTTTTTCGGACCCCATATATGCTCAAACTGAGCATAAGGCTTTCGGGGAGAATGGAATGACGGAAGCGGTGGAGACCAATCCGGAGAATTCGGCGGACTTCGGCGCCGGCGCGGCGCGACCGAGCGCGGCCGAGCGCTTCGGTGTGCTGCCGATGCCGTCGCTCGACTACACGCCGGAGGTGGCGGCGGAGACCGCGCACCTCTACGAGCGCGTACGTCACGTCGTCCCGGAGATCGAGTGGCCGTTCCACGCGCCCTACGTCAAAGCGATCAACGATCTCAAGAAGCAGCGCAACGCGGTGATCCTGGCGCACAACTACATGACGCCGGAGATCTTCCACTGCGTCGCCGATTTCGTCGGCGACAGCCTGCAACTCGCCCGGCAGGCCGCGAAAACCGACGCTGACGTCATCGTCCAGGGCGGCGTCCACTTCATGGCGGAGACCTCGAAGGTTCTGGCGTCGGAGAAGACGGTGCTGATCCCCGACGTCCGCGCCGGCTGCTCGCTCGCCGCCTCGATCACGGCGGAGGACGTCCGTCTGCTGCGTCGCCGCTTCCCCGGCGTGCCGATCGTCGCCTACGTCAACACCACGGCGGACGTGAAGGCCGAGGTCGACATGACCTGCACTTCGTCGAACGCCATCGAGGTGGTGGAGAGCTTCGGCGCGCCGCGCGTCATCTGCCTTCCCGACCAGTATCTGGCGCGCTGGGTCGCTGCCAATTCCGCGGTCAAGATCATCACCTGGAAGGGCTCCTGCGAGGTGCACGAGCGCTTCACCGGTGCCGAGCTCGCCGCCTATCGCGACGACGATCCCGGCCTCACCATCATCGCGCACCCCGAGTGTCCGCCGGACGTGATCGGGGCCTCCGACTTCGCCGGCTCTACCGCCAAGATGATCGACTACGTCAAGGCGCTGCCGCAGGGCAGCCGCGTCGTGCTGGTCACCGAATGCTCGATGGCCGACAACGTCGCGGTGGAGGCGCCGCAGGTCGAATTCGTGCGGCCGTGCAATCTGTGCCCGCACATGAAGCGGATCACGCTGCCGAAGATCCTCGACAGCCTCGTCAACATGACCACCGAGGTCCTGGTCGACCCGGCCGTGGGCCTCAGGGCCAAGGCCGCCGTCGAGCGGATGATCCATCTGAAGAACTGACCTCGCGAGAGGCCGCACTCGGACGACGAGGGGTCGCGACGCCCCCTGCTCGCCCCTTCCCGACCGCGCCGCGCTCGGGCACGGAGGTCCGAATTGGCCCCAACGACTTCGAATTCGCGCGCGATCGCGCGCGGCCGCGACGGCGGTGACGACGTGGTGATCCTCGGCGGCGGTCTCGCCGGCATCTTCTGCGCGCGCAAGCTGGCGCCGCGTCCGGTGACGGTGTTGACCGCCGCGCCGCTCGGCGGCGGAGGCTCGTACTATTGGGCACAGGGCGGCATGGCGGCGGCGGTGGCCGACGGCGACGATCCCGAAAAGCACCTCGCCGACACCATCGCGGCCGGCGCCGGAACCGTCGATGCGGCGATGGCCGGGCTGATGACCCGCGAGGCCAAGGCGCGTATCGAGGATCTGCTCGGCTACGGCGTGCCGTTCGACCGCGACGACGCCGGCCGTCTGGCGGTCGGACGCGAGGCGGCGCATTCGGAACGGCGCATCGTCCACGTGCGCGGCGACCGGGCCGGGCTGGAGATCATGACGGCGCTGATCGAGCGGGTGAAGGCGACGCCGTCGATCCGGGTGCTCGAGGGCTTCGTCGGCGAGACGCTGGTGCACGACGGGCGCTCGATCCGCGGCGTCATCGCGCGGCCCGACGAGGGCCGGGCGACGGCGACGGTGGAGTTTCCGACCCGCGCGGTGGTGCTCGCCTCCGGCGGCATCGGCCATCTCTACCGGGTGACGACCAATCCGCCGCAGTCGAACGGCCACGGCCTCGCCATGGCGGCGCGGGCCGGGGCGATCGTCGCCGATCCGGAATTCGTGCAGTTCCACCCGACCGCCATCGACATCGGCCGCGACCCGGCGCCGCTCGCCACCGAGGCGCTGCGCGGCGAGGGCTCGATCCTGATCGATCGCACCGGTCGGCGCTTCATGGCCGACTATCACCGCGACCTGGAACTGGCGCCGCGCGACGTCGTCGCCCGCGCCATCCACGCCGAGATCGCCGCCGGGCGCGGCGCCTTCCTCGACGCGCGGGAGGCGGTCGGCGCCGCCTTCCCGACCAAGTTCCCGACGGTGTGGGAGACCTGCGCCTCGGTCTGCCTCGATCCGCGGGTCGAGCCGATCCCGATCGCGCCGGCGCAGCACTACCACATGGGCGGGGTGAAGACCGACGCCGACGGCCGCACCTCGATCGAGGGCCTGTGGGCCTGCGGCGAGGTCGCCTCGACCGGCGTGCACGGCGCCAACCGTCTGGCCTCCAACTCGCTGCTGGAGGCGGTGGTGTTCGCCTCGCGGATCGCCGAGGCGATCGACGGGCGGGCGGCACCGGTCGCGATCGCCGGCGCGCCGCTCGATCGCGGCCCCGCCGACACCGGCCCCGCCGACGCCGACGAGGCGCGGGCGACGGAGACGGTGCGCGACCTGATGGCCCGCCACGTCGGGGTGATCCGCGACGCCGCCGGGCTCGGCCGGGCACTCGAGGTCCTCGCCGACCTGGAGAAGAAGGCGCGCAGCGTCGACTTCCGCAACACCCTGATCGCGGCACGGCTGGTGACGGCCGCCGCCTTCGCCCGCCGCGAGAGCCGGGGCGGACATTTCCGCTCCGACTTCCCGGCCGCCGAACCGACGCTCGCCCACCGCACCTTCCTCACCCTCGCCGAGGCGCGCGCGATCGCCGCCTCCGCTCCCAGCAAGGCGCTCTCCGCATGACCACCGCGACCCTCGCTCCGCTCGCCGCCGTCGACACCCCGGCCTACCTGCCGGAGCTTCCCCGCCTCCTGGTCGACCGCGCGGTCGAGGCGGCGCTCATCGAGGATCTCGGCCGGGCCGGCGACATCACCGCGCAGGCGACGATCCCGCGCGAGGCGACCG
>JAAYVT010000744.1 GCA_012517025.1 Phyllobacteriaceae bacterium
CGCCCCCCGCCGCGAAGCCGGTTGCTGAGGAGGACATTCCATGCGCGAGTTCATCAACGGCGCCCTGTTCGGCTGGTATCCCTATCTCTGCCTCACCGCCTTCGTGGTCGGCAGCCTGATCCGCTTCGATCGGGAGCAGTACGGATGGCGGACCGGCTCCTCGCAGCTCCTGCGCAAGCGGGAACTGACCTGGGGGTCGAACCTCTTCCACGTCGGCATCCTGGTCATCTTCTTCGGCCACTTCGTCGGCCTCCTGACCCCGATCGCGATCATCGACGCGCTCGGCATCGGCCACGGCTTCAAGCAGATCCTCGCCATGCTGGTCGGCGGCATCGCCGGCGTCGCCTGCTGGATCGGCATCGCGCTGCTCGCCCATCGTCGGCTCTTCGACTCTCGCATCCGCAAGACGTCGAGCTTCGGCGACATCGCCATCCTGCTGCTCCTGTGGGTGCAGCTGACCTTCGGGCTCTCGACCATCTTCGTCTCGGCCGGTCATCTCGACGGCCACGAGATGGTGAAGTTCATGACCTGGGCGCAGGGCATCGTCACCGCACAGCCCTCGGCGGCGGCGCAGCTCATCGACGTCAGCTCGATCTTCAAGATCCACATCGTGCTCGGCCTGACCATCTTCCTGGTCTTCCCCTTCACCCGTCTCGTCCACATCTGGAGCGCGCCGATCTGGTATCTCGGCCGGCCCGGTTACCAAGTGGTGCGCACCCGCTTCGCCGGCGGTCGCCGGCAGGCGCTGCGCGGCCCGGCGGAGTGACGGTCATGGTCGCGCTCGACATCAGCCACGCCGCCCGGCGGCCGGAAGACGCCCCTCGGACGCCCGCCCCGCGTCCGGCTCTCTCCGGTCGTCGGGCCGGCGGCCCCGCCATCCCGAAAATCACGGTCGACGGCATCCGCATCGACCGCCGCACGATCGCGGCGGAGATGCAGAACTTCCCCGCCACCGACCCGGACGAGGCGCTGCGCCGCGCCGCGACCGCCCTGATCGTCCGACGTCTGCTGCTCGCCGAGGCGGAGCGCCTCGGCCTGACGGCGGTGCCGGAGACGGATGCCGACGGCCGTCGCGAGACCGACGAGGACGCGCTGCTGCGCGCCCTCGTCGAGACCGAGGTCACGGTTCCCGAGCCGACCGAGGAGGAACTGCGTCGTTGGTTCGAGGCCAATCGGCGACGCTTCGTGACGGCCCCGCTGTGGGAGGCCGATCACGTCCTGATCGCTGCCGATCCCGACGACGCGGCGGCCCGCGCAGCCGCGCGGCAGCGGGCGACGACCCTCAGGGCAGAAATCGACGCGGCGCCGGAACTCTTCGCCGAGGTCGCTCGGGCGGTCTCCGACTGCCCCTCCGGCGCTCTCGGCGGTTCGCTCGGACAGATTTCGGCGGGAGAGACGGCCCCGGAATTCGAGGCGGCGCTCGCCCGGCTCGAGCCGGGCGAACTTTCCGAACCGGTCGAGACCCGTTGGGGCGTTCATCTCGTCCGTCTGCGGCGGCGGATCGAAGGTCGTGACCTGCCCTTCGAGGCGGTTCGCGAACGGATCGCCGCTCATCTCGGCGAAAGTGTGCGCCGGCGGGCGACCGCTCAGTACATCGGCCGGCTGGTCGGGCGCGCCGAGATCGTCGGTTTCGATCTCGCTTCGACCGGCTCCCCCCTCGTGCAGTGAAGCGGAGGTTCCCGCCATGCTCGGACGCCTGATCGACGATCTCGACGAACCGGAGACGGCTGCCCGTCTCCTCCGCACGCTCGAGGAGCCGGATCTCGTCGGCCGCCTCGAAGCCCGGGCGGCGGAGGCCGGTCGACCGGTCGCCGACGTCCTCGCCGACACCGTCCACGGCTTCCTCGACGAGGCCTCCGACGAGGACTGGCTCAGGCTCATCGGTCTGATGAACCGCGCCGAGGATCCCGGCCTCGCCGCCGTCCGGGCGATCCTCGGCGCCGCCTTGGCGGAACCGACGCCCGCCGCCGCTTCCCACGACTGATCACGATCGACATCTTCGGGACGACCCCATCATGAGCTGCGCCTTGATCGACCGCTTCGGACGCACCGTCCGGTATCTCCGCCTGTCGGTGACCGACCGGTGCGATCTCCGCTGCGTCTATTGCATGGCCGAGGAGATGACCTTCGTGCCGCGGCGCGATCTCCTCAGCCTCGAGGAACTGGATCGGCTCGCTTCCGCCTTCGTCACCCGTGGGGTCCGCAAGATCCGCATCACCGGCGGCGAACCGTTGGTGCGCAAGGGCATCCTCGACCTCTTCGGCTCGCTCTCCCGCCATCTCGCCACGGGGCACTTGGGGGAACTGACGCTGACCACCAACGGCACCCAACTCGCCCGTCACGCCGAGGCGCTCGCGGCGAGCGGGGTGCGGCGGGTCAACGTCTCGCTCGACACGCTCGACCCCGATCGCTACCGGACGATCACCCGCCGCGGCACCCTCGGCACGGTGATGGAAGGGCTCGCGGCGGCGAAGGCGGCGGGCCTGCGGGTCAAGCTCAACACCGTCGCGATGAGGGGGATGATCGAGGAGGAGATCGACGATCTCATCGCCTTCGCCCACGGCGGCGGCATGGATCTGACCCTGATCGAGACGATGCCGCTCGGCGACGTCGGCGCCGACCGCACCGATCAGTATCTGCCACTGACAGATCTGCGTCGGCGAATCGAGCGGCGCTGGACGCTCACCGACACCGCCGAGACCTCCGGTGGTCCGGCCCGCTACACGCGGGTGGCGGAGACCGGCTGCCGGCTCGGCTTCATCACGCCGATGACGCACGGGTTCTGCGAAGGCTGCAACCGGGTGCGGGTCGGGGCGACGGGTCTGCTCTACACCTGCCTCGGCCAAGAGGAACGGACCGACCTGCGTGCCGTCCTGCGTGGGTCGGAGGGTGACACGGCGCTTCAGGCCGCCATCGATCGGGCGATCGACGCCAAGCCGAAGGGGCACGACTTCGTCATCGACCGCGATGCCGGTCCGACGCTCGCCCGCCACATGTCGGCGCTCGGTGGTTGACGCAAACACCGATCGACGAACGGAGCGTGCAATGCATGATGGGCCCGGCAAGGAGAGGGATTCCATTTTAGTCTCCGAAAGCCTCAGCCGGTCGGCCCATTTCGTGATTCCGCCGACGAGTGGACATCTGCGCGCCGACACTCCCGCGGCTCCTCCCCTGGGGAAGGCCCAGCCGGGTGGCAGGAAGACGGGAGCCTCGATAAACCCGTGATGAATGCGAGGTAGAATGACAATACGAGATGGATGTTATAATAGATGCACCTACCATGAGAGCACATTCTCATATTACGGCACTCGATAACAGATTTTATTGAGGTATACTATTCGACCTGGCGCCGGATCGTCGGTCTATTACATATCATATAATAGACTATTGCGCGTAATTAGGCTGATTTAGCAAAAAATAGAAGCCTCGATTTAATTTTTACTTTACATAATAATTTTAAACTGATATGTATAATTCGGTCGCTTCGTTCGACCCTCATGGCATCACGCCTCAATGAAGAGTATTGTGATGGCGTAAGCACTGTTCCATCGTCTGCAACAGTGAGCGCCGACAGTTTTTTGCTGTCGCCATGAGAATTTGACTCTGAAAACTTCCGATAGGCGGGCTGCAGCGCGCGGATCCTGCCGATGCGAGGATGACGAAAGTATGCAGCGTGGTATTGAGACCGCCCCACTCCTCCGGCGGGCCGGTAGTTGCGGCAAGCACCAAGCAAATACGCTCGTCTTCACGACATCGTACCAGTAAAATAACTTATTTCTTTTTATCAAATTAAGACCATATCGCAATCACACTTAATATTATATTCTGAATATTTTCAGTTGCGCTTACAGATAATATCACGTTCAAACGATTTCAGATCGGCATTTCGATCGTCATTCACCCCGTCGCATATCGACGAGAGTGTCGAAGAACACTTTTCTCACTTGTCTACGCCCAATTTTCCAGAAGGCGCCGCATTCCCATCGACGGATGATCAGTGCCCATTTCGCCACCCACGGTCCAAACCGCTGCTTAAATCGACTTTGAACAGAAGGGCTGCACAACTGCCGCAAATGCAATGATCTTTTGGTTCAGGCTCGAAAACGTCACTTTAGTTGATTATGATCAAACAAGATGGCCTCGCATGCTTCAGAATGTTTTCGTGACCCACGAGAGACCAACAATGTTACGTAATCGATCCATTGTTATCCCGAATCCTTGATCGGATATCAACACAGATGAACCTCATCCAACTCACGATTTTCAGTCCGCAACTCGTCAATTCCGTTGGAACACTCGACCGCGCGCGTGCGTTGATCGTATTTAGAGAATGTCGCTCTGCATTTGAGCTCTTCGTGAAGATGCCTTCCTTGGGAAGAGAGAGTGCGAAATTGATTTCTTTAACCAGCATTCCCCTGATCACCTGCGCATTTTCCAAGAAATTTCTTCGACGCCGAGCATTCGAATCCAGGACGCCAGGTCGACGTCGGTCACATCAATTGATGTTGAGGGCCGCACAATGACATACGATCAAGACATCATCTTGAATGAAATGGCAAAAAGCGCCGTCTTATCGAAGGCAAATAGAAATACAATTTCAATTCTCGGTGAGAGTTCAAGGATTATTACTTATTTTCCAGACGAACCAATCGTCATGGAAGGCGATAGTCCGCAAGAATTATTTTTGATCATAGATGGAATTGTCGCACTTGGCGCTCACCATCACGAGAGAGAGACGATTTTATCGCTGATGGAACGCGGAAGTTTCCTCCTTCTACAGGCCGTCATCACCAAACATGTATACCTGCAGAGTGCGAAAGCCATTACAAGGGCGACGCTCCTGGCGATTCCGGCGACGAAGTTCAGGGCGGCAATAGCAAGTGATCCGGCACTGGCGATGGCCACGATGAGCATCATCGCGAGCGACCACCGAGATTCGATTCGAGACTTAAAAAATATGAAACTCAGATCTAGTTCAGAGCGTCTAGCAAACTGGATCCTGGAAAATACTCAGATTGATGGCCACCTTGAGCTGAAGGTCAACAAGCAACTTTTGGCAGATAAACTCGGGATGACATCAGAAAGCCTTTCTCGTTGCCTACGTCTCCTGCAATCGTTTGGCATAACAAATAAAAGGCATTCTCTGGTGGTGAATGATGAGCCTCTCTTGCGTAAATTTGCTCGGCCGAGCACCCTTATAGACAAGAACGTCAGACACTAACCTCAGAGCGAGTTAAATTCATGAATAATAGTCCGCAAATCATCGTGCCGAAAATCGCTTCTTTTATTTTCGTCTTTCCGACTTTATTCTACACAATTTGCGCATATAGACGCATTCTTTCGAAGA
Organism: Phyllobacteriaceae bacterium; assembly: GCA_012517025.1. Classification (GTDB taxonomy): domain Bacteria; phylum Pseudomonadota; class Alphaproteobacteria; order Rhizobiales; family Ancalomicrobiaceae; genus Pinisolibacter. The sequence goes on from JAAYVT010000744.1 coordinate 5,348, forward strand.
AAGAAGAGATACTATTCTCGATATCAACAACAATTTTTCTTTCCTTTTTCATTTTATGAATATATGTCACCGTTTATAGCGGCTTCGAGGTGACGGGTGCCTTGCCCAAATTCGCGAAGCGTGTCGACTCGACCAAGCGGGGCCGAAGACGGAGCCCCTCGCACCATTCCAGGAGCAGTGCGCGGCCTGCTTCGCGTAAGATCGAAGCATGGCGTGAGGCGGTCGCTCGGAGTTCACGCGGATCGATCCGCGCCGATGCGAGTTCGCAGGCATGTCCGATCAACCATCGTTCGAAGCCGACGACCGGATCGACTTCGGCATGAAACTGCAGACCGAGGATGTTCGATCCGAGCGAAAATGCCTGATTGTGACAGGCTACGGTGCTCGCCAGACGATCGGCACCGACCGGCAGGCCGGCGACGTCACCGTGCCAATGCAGCACCGGCACTCCGGCGAGATGGCGAAGGGGGCTCGCCGCACCGGCCGTCGTCAGGTCGAGGGGAGCGAAGCCAATTTCCTTGACCGGTCCCGGCGCAACCTCGGCACCCAACGCAGAAGCGACGAGTTGTGCACCGAGACAGATGCCCAGTGTCGGCGCGTCGTTGACGATACGGTTCTGGATCAATGCCTTTTCGTCGGCGAGAAATGGATAGGCTTCGGCGTCGTACACCCCTATCGGTCCTCCCAGGACTATCAGGAGATCGGCCTCACGGGCGATCGGCCCGGTGATGTCGTCGCATCCGGCATCGAGCGTCGTCACTTCGTACCCGAGGGCGGCGAGAATCGGCGCGAGAGATCCGAGATCTTCGAAAGCGACGTGACGAAAAGCGACTGCGGTTTTGGACATGGCGGGCTCCGATCGATCGATTTCGCGAACGGCATGTGGCTCTTGCGGCGATGACGGTGTCGATCCAGCGCTCGACCCGTCGTTTCCAGACGGGGATGGTCATCGTGATCATCGGCTCGTCGAAATGTTCGCGCCTCCGAGGTGCGAGAGCAACTCGTCGAGGGAGCAACGCTCTCCACCGCCTCTCATCATGGGGGCACTCGACGGCTTTCGGTCGTGACGATCCGTCCGTCTCGGAGCGAGAAGATGCGATCGAAACGGTTCCAGATCTTCTCGTCGTGGGTGACGACCACGACCGTCGCCGACTGCTCCACCGCCACCTTGCGCAGCAGGTCCATGACGATGCCGGCGCGCTCGCCGTCGAGCGCGGCGGTCGGTTCGTCGGCCAGGATGATGCGCGGCCGATTGGCGAGCGCGCGGGCGATGGCGACGCGCTGTGCCTCACCGCCCGAGAGCGACGACGGCTTCGCCGTCTTACGATGGCCGACCTCCAGGTAGTCGAGCAGTTCGTGTGCCCGCGCGAAGGCCTCGGTCTTCTCCGCTCCCGCCATGTCGAGGACGAGAGCGACGTTCTCGGTCACGTCGAGGAACGGTAACAGATTGTGGAACTGGAAGATGAAACCGATCTTCTCGAGCCGGAGCGACCGCAGGTCGGGACGCAACCACTTGCCGTCCCACACCGTCTCGCCGTCGAGCCGGACGCGGCCGGCGGAGGGTTCGACGATGCAGCCGACGAGGTTGAGGAGCGTCGTCTTCCCCGAGCCGGACGGACCGATGAGGCCAACCACCTCGCCAGCCCACAGATCGAGGTCGACCTCCTTCAGTGCGTCGACGCGGGTCTCGCCCTCGCCGTAGTGCTTGGCGAGACTGCGGAGTTCGACGAGGGGAACGGACGTGTCGTCGGTCATCTCAGCCTCCGAGCGCCGTGGCCGGGTCGACGCGCAGCGCGAGGCGCACGCCCAGTCCGCTCGCCACCAGACAGACCACGACCACCACGACCGCGAGCGAGGCGGCATCCTCCGGCAACATCACGACCCGGCGCGGAAAGTGATCCTTGACGGAGACGATGATGCTCGCGCCGACCGAAAAGCCGATCAGACCGAGCGCCAGGGCCTGTTGTACGATCAGGCCGACGATGCGGCCGTCGGGGGCGCCGATCAGCTTCAGCGTGGCGATCTCGCGGATCTTGTCCATCGTCATGGTGTAGACGATGAGCGCGATGATCACGGTGGATACCGTGAGCAGCACCGTCGTGAAGAGCCCGATCTGCTGACGGGCCTTTTCGACCACCGAACGCGTCAGGATGGTCTCCTGCTCGGCTTCGGTCGTCGCCGAGAGGTGCTTCCAGCGCTCGGCTGCCCGGACGACGCTCTGCGGCGAAACGGCAGGCGAGACGCGGGCGACGACCGCATTGATGGTGTCCGGGGTCGCGGTGCCGCCGGTGCTGCCGGTGCCGCGGGCGGCCTCGCGACGGGCGGGCGCCGGGGCGAGACGGAACTGCAGCACCTGAGCATCCTTCAGCGACATCCAGACGACCGGGTCACCGCTGGAGGACACCGCGCCGCGCGTCGTCCCCACGACCGTGAAGACGTCGGTTCCCATGGCGATGCGCTCGTTCGGGCGCAGATCGGTCTTCTCGTCGGCGACGAGTTCGAACCGATCGCGGGCGATGCCGCGGCCGGAGACGATCGCCGGCGGCCCGCCGAGGCGGCCGGGCTCGTAGCCGACGATCTGCAGGCGCAGCTTGCGACCACGATGGGTCGTTTCGAACGCCTGGAAGGAGAGCGAGCCCGCCTCGGTCACCCCGGCCAGACGCGCGATGCTCTCGCGCGTGTCGCCGGGAATGCGGGACGCTTCGGCGAAGGGGCCGCGTGTCCCGGTTTCCACCACCCAGACGTCGGCGCCGGGCGCCCGGACGAGGCCGAGCGCGTCGGCGACCAGACCGCGATAGATGCCGATCATCGACAGGACCACGCCGAGCAGCAGCCCCAGGCCGAGCGCGGTCAGAAGGAACCGGCCGAGGTGATGACGAATGTCGCGCACGGCGAGGTTCATGGCCGCGTCTCCGCATCCTCGACGATGCGGGCGCTGCGGCCCTCGCGGAACCCGCCGTCGTCGGAGGAGGTCACGAGCGAGGCGTCGCGGGGCAGGCCGTCGACGATCTCGACCCGGCCGTCGAGCAGGTGGGCGCCGAGCCGCAGACGTGCCTCCTTCAACCGCCCGTCGACGACGATCCAGCCGATCGCTTCGGCGGAGCCGACCAGCCGCAGCGCGATCTGGGGAACCAGGACCGCGTGATCGAGGCGGCGAGTGGTCACCTCCACTTCCGCCTGTTCGCCGAGATGGAAGTCGGTCGGACAGGTCTCGCAGGCGACCCAGAGCCGCCGCTCCTCGCCGACGCGATCGTTCTCGAGCCCGACGCGGGCGACCCGGCCGCGAAAGACCTCGCCGGGACGGGAGCGCAGCCGCACCTCGGCAGGTTGACCTTCGGCGAGATCGCCGGCGCGGGCCTCGTCGACGAAGGCCTGGATCCACACGGACCCGGGATCGACCAGACTGAAGAGCGCCTCGCCGGGGTTCATCACCGAGCCGAGTTCGCGCAGACGCGCCGTCACCACACCGTCGAAGGGGGCGGAAAGGCGCAGCCGATCGAGCAGGACGCCGTCGAGCGTCGCCTGGGCGCGGGCCGCGGCCAGATTGACCCGAGCCACCTCGACGTCGCGCCGGGCGACGCCGGCGTCGGCTTCGGCGACATCGGCATCGAGTTCGGCGGTTTCGGCCGCCTCGACCGAAACGGTCTGCCGAGCGACCAGGGATTTGCGACGCTCGTCGACCCGTCGCTTCTGAAGGGCGACGACGTCGCTGCGCCGGCCGAGCGCCTCGGCCTTGGCGAGGGCGGCTTCGGCGGCGGCGACACCGGCGACGGACTTCTCCAGACGGGCACGGGCTTCGCCGTCGTCGAGACGGGCGAGGACGGCGCCGGCCTTCACCCGATCGCCGTGATCGGCCGTCAGCGCGACGAGTTGACCGGCCGCCTCGAAGCCCAGTCTGGTCGCGACGCGGGCCTCCTGCGTGCCCAGGCCGAAGACCTGGACGGCGACGTCGGTTTCGGGACGCGCCACCGTCACCTCGACCGGGCGCAGAACGAAGTAGAGGCGAGCGGCGACGATCGCGACGATCGCGACGGCGGCGAAGCGGAGTGGAATCGGGATCTTCTTCATGGCGTCACGTCTTCGGAGCCGATCAGGCCGGCGAGTTGGATGTCGAGCAGGCGACGGACCTCGGCGACGAGGTCGAAACCGCGCCCGATGAGCGACCACCTGAGCGCCGTACTCTGGACGAGGCCGAGCACGAGCAGGGCGGCGTCGGCCGGCGAAACCGTCGTCCGCCCGTCACGGGCGACGAATTGCGTGGTGAGGCGTTCCGTCAGCTCGCGCATCAGGCCACGGAAGACCGCAGCGAGGGCGGGGTTGCCGACCCGGAGTTCGTGCGAGAAGAGGATCGCCAGGATCGACGGCTCCTGTGCCACGATGCCGGCCTGCGCGACGATCAGCCGGCGCACGGCATCGACTGGCGAGGCGGCCTCCGCGGTCACCGCGTCCCAGGTGCTCCGCATCCGAACCGCGATGACGTCGGCCACGCCGACCCAGAGGGCGTCTCTGTCGGCGAAATGGCGAAAGATCGCAGGTTGGGTGATCCCGACCGCCGTCGCCACCGCCTGCGTGGTCAGCCGATCCGGGCCGACCTCGCTCGACAGGCGCAGAACCGCCTCGACGATCTCCATGCGCCGGACTTCGGTCGTCTTCCGCATCGGGGTTCTCTATGTTTGTTATCAATAACTAACTTATTAACATGAAGACTGCTCTGCGGCAAGCCTCCCCGATGAAGCCGCTCCGCAGAAGCGAACCGATGAGAATGTGAATCGCTCTTTCGTCACTCGAGACGTCTCGTCGCCGCAGAAGATTGCTGCGGCCCTCGTCGGTCTCCGCGACGATCTGCTTGCACCCCGCTCGGATGCCTTCGACGGAGCGACGCGGCGAAGAGTCGGCGACCTTCTGCGGCGCCGGCGCCGCATCCGCTCCTCGTCTACTCGACGCTCGGCGCCTTCGGCTGCGCCGTCGCTTTGCTGTGGGCGTCCCTCCCCTCTGGTAATGCACCCACCGCGGCATGTCTTTCGCGCCGAACCCCGCCCGCTCAGGCGCGGCGCGGCAACGTGATCTTGAAGGTGTTACGCGCGGTGAACTCGGCAACCTTCATTTTCTCGAGCCGACGTAGACTGCGCGAGATGCTCTCAGGCGAGGTGCCGACCATGGCGGCGAGATCGCGCTTCATCAGCGGAGTGGAGACCTCGATCTCTTTCCCCTCGCCACTCGGTGCCCCCGCGAGCGTCAGGAGTGTCCAGTAGAGGCGATCCGGCACGTCCAGCGTCGAAAGACGGAAGATGTGTTCTTCATACGAATTGGCCTGCGCCGCCGCCTGCTGCATCAAGCAGATGAGTAGCGCTCCATTCTCATGCAGCATGCTCTCGAATTTGCCCGCGGGGATCGCCACGAGATCGCAGGCGGTCAGCGTCTGGCAACTGTTGCGATGGACGTTGCCGCCCATCAGGTCCTGCCAGGCGAGCAGCGAACCCACCTTCTGCATGCCGAACATCGCTATGCGCCCGTCCTCGTCGATCCGCTCCAGCACCAGCGATCCCTGCACCGGGAGATAGACCGCCTCGACGTCGGTTCCCTGGTGAAAGATATAGGTCCGCGGCCGGAAGTAGGCGGGGGTCTGGCTCTCCAGAGGAAAGAGATCTTTAAGAACGTCGGGCAGAAACGCGTCGCCAATCGGCGATCCGTCTCGGCTCAGTGCTCGGGTGAAAACCATTTCTCGGGCCTCTCCAGACGTATGACGTTGTCTTCTCGTTCTTTCCAGACCGGTAGGAGATTTTCGAGGATGTAGCCTCCCTGCTCCGGCGTCGGCGATTGGACCCAGCCGCGGATGCCGGCCGCGATCAACCGAATGATCGCCAACGACAGTTCCTCACCACTGAACTTACCCTCTGATTGCCCCTTTCGTAACCAGAATCCGTTTCTGCTGCTCTGGTCCGCTCGGGACAGTGCCGCAAACTTGTTTGTAATGGCCCATCGAGGCTCGTGTGGAGCGATCTCCGCACCCCCTCGGTTGGAGCCTCACCTCACGCGCAGTGCCGTCGGGAGCCATGGTCTTCGCCACGACCACCGTCCGGTCCTACGCGGCGAAGCGCCCGATCTCGGCAGCGCAGGCGGCGGTTGCCCCACATCCCCACCCCATGCGCTGTCCCTCGTCCGGCTGGCGCGCAGGATGACGCGACATGGTCATCTCCGAGAAGGAGATCGCCCTTCTGGTGTCGGTTCGGTCTCCGACGCTACCGCAAGAATGTCGACTCCCAGGTCGTTCGAGCTCATGGGACCTTCGAAAGCACCGGCTTCGTTCTTCACCAATCTGACCACGATTCGACCTCGCACAAAGCGCCGCGTTGTACCGGCTCTCCGCCGAGGTCGAGCGATTGTCATCGTCGATGAAAATTCCAATGTTACAAACATTAATTATATAATAATTAAAATATCACTTATGCCTGTCGCGAATAATACTCGCAAATCTCGATACGATTCTATGTAAAACTCCCGAATCGAGGGACGCGTATCCAATTGAGAGAGAACGGAATGTCGCGGCGAACTCTTCGGCAGTTGCAGTGTCCTGCCGAAGCTTTTCACGATCACGGTCTCGCTGAAGGCGCGAAAAGCAGGTTTCGTCGTCGATGGGCGTCACCACAAATTCGTTCTTCGCTACCTCGGCTCGCAGCTCGATGATCCACGCCTCCACGGCAGTCGCCAACTCCATGCAGCGCCTTCGATCGAGCTCCGTTCGCACGTCGCACGAAAACGCCTCCAGTGCGCCGATCAGATCGAATGGCGTCTCTATCCGGCCAGAAGAGGTCGCACCGTCCGGATCGCACCTTTCGCTTCCATCCCGCATGACGGCACCTCATTGAGCCGTGAAGAGAAAAGTGGCGATCACGATCGTCGCCGTCGCCACCATGATCGTACCGGTGCGCTGCAGAGCTCCCATCCGGTGGAGCATTACCGCGAAGCCGACGAGCAGGGGAGC
>JAAYVT010000745.1 GCA_012517025.1 Phyllobacteriaceae bacterium
ACGAACTTCGAGACGACCTGACGGATCACATCGAGCGGCAGGTTGCCGAAGTTCACCACCGCGTCGAGACGGTTGCGGAATTCCGGCGTGAACAGCCGGTTGATCGCCTCGGTGTCGTCGCCCTCGCGGGCGACACGGTTGAAGCCGATCGGCGCCTTGGCCATGTCGGCGGCGCCCGCATTGGTCGTCATGATCAAAATGACGTTGCGGAAGTCGACGGACTTGCCGTTGTGATCGGTCAGTTTGCCGTGATCCATCACCTGCAACAGGATGTTGAAGAGATCCGGATGGGCCTTCTCGATCTCGTCGAGCAGCAGCACGCAGTGGGGATGCTGATCGACGCCGTCGGTGAGGAGGCCGCCCTGGTCGAAGCCGACGTAGCCGGGAGGCGCGCCGATCAGGCGGCTCACGGTGTGGCGCTCCATGTACTCCGACATGTCGAAGCGCAGCATCTCGACGCCGAGCAGGTTGGCGAGCTGCTTGGCGACTTCGGTCTTGCCGACGCCGGTCGGACCGGCGAACAGGTAGTTGCCGATCGGCTTCTCCGGTTCGCGCAGGCCCGCGCGGGCGAGCTTGATCGCGGCGGACGGGGTTTCGATCGCCTTGTCCTGGCCGTAGACGACGCGCTTCAGGTTCGACTCGAGATGCGACAGCACCTCGGCGTCGTCCTTCGACACCGACTTCGGCGGGATCCGCGCCATGGTGGCGATGGTGTCCTCGATCTCCTTGACGCCGATCACCTTGCGACGCTTGGACTCCGGCACCAGCATCTGCGCCGCGCCGGATTCGTCGATGACGTCGATCGCCTTGTCGGGCAGCTTGCGGTCCGAGATGTAGCGGGCCGCCAGTTCCACCGCCGCCTTGATGGCGTCGTTGGTGTAGCGGACCTTGTGGTGCTCCTCGAAATAGGGCTTCAGCCCCTTGAGGATCTCGATCGCGTCGGGCACCGACGGCTCGTTGACGTCGATTTTCTGGAAGCGGCGGACGAGCGCCCGATCCTTTTCGAAGAACTGACGATATTCCTTGTAGGTGGTCGAGCCGATGCAGCGGACACTGCCCGATGCGAGGGCAGGCTTGAGCAGATTGGAGGCATCCATCGCGCCGCCCGAGGTCGCACCGGCGCCGATCACCGTGTGGATCTCGTCGATGAACATGATGGCGCCGGGATATTCCTCGATCTCCTTGACCACCTGCTTGAGGCGTTCCTCGAAATCACCGCGATAGCGGGTGCCGGCGAGCAGCGTGCCCATGTCGAGGGCGAACACCGTGGCGCCACGCAGCACGTCGGGCACGTCGCCCTTGACGATGCGGCGGGCGAGACCCTCGGCGATCGCCGTCTTGCCGACGCCCGGATCGCCGACGTAGAGCGGGTTGTTCTTCGATCTGCGGCAGAGAACTTGGATGGTGCGCGAAATTTCGGCATCGCGACCGATCAGTGGATCGATCTTGCCCTTGGTGGCCTTGTCGTTGAGATTGACGCAATAGGCCTCGAGGGCCTCGGTCTTCTTCTTGGTATCAGCGGCGGTTTCCGTCGTCGACATGTCTTCCTCCGCTCCGCGAGGGGGCCGAGCCTCCGACATGCCGGCACGCTTGGCTATGCCGTGGCTGATGTAGTTGACCGCGTCGTACCGGGTCATGTCCTGCTCTTGCAGGAAATAGGCCGCGTGGGACTCGCGCTCGGCGAAGATGGCGACGAGGACGTTGGCGCCGGTCACTTCCTCGCGACCGGAGGACTGGACGTGGATCACCGCGCGCTGGATGACGCGCTGGAATCCGGCGGTCGGCTTGGCGTCGTCGTCGCCGTCGGTGACCAGATTTTCCAGCTCGGTGTCGACGTATTCGATCAGGTTGCGGCGCAGCACGTCGAGATCGACGTTGCAGGCCCGCATCACCGCCGTGGCGTCCTGATCCTCGAGCAGCGCCAGCAGCAGATGCTCGAGGGTGGCGTATTCCTGCCGCCGTTCGTTGGCGAGGTGGAGGGCGTGATGGAGCGCCTTCTCGAGGCTGTGGGAAAAGGACGGCACGTTGCGAACCTCACTTCTTTTCCATGACGCACTGCAGCGGATGCTGGTTCTTGCGGGCGAAATCCATCACCTGAGTGACCTTGGTCTCGGCCACTTCGTAGGTGAAGACGCCGCATTCCCCCACCCCGTGGTGGTGGACGTGCAGCATGATGCGGGTCGCCTCCTCACGTCCCTTGTTGAAGAAACGCTCGAGCACCAACACGACGAATTCCATCGGCGTGTAGTCGTCGTTCAGCAGCAGCACGCGGTACATGCTCGGCCGCTTCACCTTCGGGCGCGTCTTCGTCGCCACCCCGAGATCGGGATCTTCGTCGTCGGGCTGACGGGGGTCTTGGGCCATGGTCTTTCGACACGCATCGCTTCGCCGTGGAACGCCCGGTCTGCGAGCGGTACGGCAGGGGTTGAACGGGACCCGCGAGGGGTCGGTGAGACGTCCAAGAACGCCGCCCCTCCCGGAAGCGTCGCTTCCGGTGCATGTGGGGATGGTTCGTCGATTATTGTAGGGCAACGCCGCGCCGTCGCAATGCGCAGCGTGCGGGCGGCCGACGCCCGTTCCTTCGAGCAGGTCGGCGCGGCGGCGGCCACCCGCGCCGTGCGGCGACGCGGTGGTGCGGTGACGCAGACGCGAAAAAGCCCGGCCGAAACGACCGGGCTTTCGAAACTGGCGGGCGAACCGGAGGTTCGAACCGATCACTTGCCCTTCGGCATCAGCGACTCGAACGGCTTGGCCATCTCCTTGGCCAGGTCGACGTAGAGCTCGCCGATCTTGGTCGACTGGGCGACCAGGCCCTCGTAGGCCTTCTTGGCGTACTCGGCCTGGATCTCGACGACCTTGTCGAGGGTCTTGGCACCGGCGAGCTGCTCGAGCACCGCGGAGCCTTCCTCGAAGGACTTCTTGGAGAAGTCGGACATCTCGGTGGCGATGGTCTGCAGGCCCTTGGAGAAGGAGGTGAACGCCTTCTGGACGTTCTCGGCATTCTCCTTGGCGACCTTCTGCATGTCTTCGACGGTGTTCATCCTGGGCCATCCTCTCATGGAGACGCCCGCCCGGGGCGCCCGATCCTTGGGCATCGCGGCCGGGCGATCTGCTCGTCTTCCGCGATGTTGCGCTGCGATAATACATTATGATGCATTGCGGTCAATCGAATTTTTGCAGTGCAACATAAGTAGAAAAACGGGGCCTCGGTTTACCGATCATCAACCCCGTCGGACGCATCTTCGAAGGTGTGGGCGAGAAGCCACGCCGAGCATCGCCTCCCGGCGTATCGGGAGTGTGACGAAGGACGTCTTCCGGCGTCGTTCCGGCCGGTTTCTCCATCGGGTGGCGTTCGTTCTCGGGCGAACGACGGCTTCGAGGATCGGAAAGTGCAGTATTCGCGTCTCTTCGAACCGGCGCGCCTTCGCAAGGCGTTTCTGGTCGGTCTGGCCATTTGTCTCGCGACGGTGTCCAGCGCCGAGGCAGGCAAACGGAAGTTCCGGCGACCGCACACGGCGACGCACGTCTCCCGTTCGAACGACGACGGCGGCATCGCCTCGTCCGGTCGCTACGCGGCCTACGTGGTCGACGACAAGACCGGGCGGGTGCTGTTCGCCAAGAACGAGGACGAACTGCGTCATCCCGCCTCGCTCACCAAGATGATGACGCTCTACATCCTGTTCGAGGAACTCGACAAACGGCGCGTGACGATGGCCACGCGCTTCCAGGTGTCGGCGCACGCCTCCGCCCAGGCGCCCTCCAAGCTCGGGCTGAGGCCCGGCCAGTCGATCGCGGTGGAAGACGCGATCCGGGCGTTGGTCACCAAGTCGGCGAACGACGTCGCGGTGGTGATCGCCGAGAACATCGGCGGCAGCGAGGCCGGCTTCGCCCGCCGCATGACCGCCACGGCGCGGCGCATCGGGATGAGCCGTTCGACCTTCTACAACGCCTCCGGCCTGCCCAATTCCGAGCAGTACACCACCGCACGCGACATGGTGACGCTCGGGCGGGCGCTGCAGGAGCGGTTCCCAACCTATTACAAGTTCTTCTCGACCCGCAGCTTCGCCTGGGGCAACCAGGTGATCGGCAACCACAATCATCTGATGGCCCGGCTCGAGGGCGTCGACGGCATCAAGACCGGTTACACCGAGGCCTCCGGATTCAATCTGGTCAGCTCGATCTGGCGCGACAATCGCCACCTCGTCGCCTCGGTGATGGGCGGTTCCTCGGCCCGTCAACGCGACGATCACATGGCCTCGCTGCTGCTGCGTTCGATCGGCTCGGCGAGCTCCGGCGGCAAGGTGTCGTCGGTGTTCCGCGAGAACAAGCGCAGCGCCGAGGCCGACGACGACGAAACCTCCACCGCCACGGCCTTCGCCGAGGAGGCACCGGCGCCGATGCCGGCGCCCGCACCGATCGCCGTCGCGGTGACGCCGCCGCCGGCGCCCAACCCGGTCACCGAGGCGCATGCCGCCGAGGCCCCGACCGCACCGATCGTGCCGCGCGCCGGTGCGCCGCGCATCGCCCGCTCCGACGTGGTGCCGCTCGACCGCTCCGCCGGCGACGAGCACGCCTCCACCAACCGCGGCGCCGCCGTGGCGATGGCCCGCGCCATCATGCTGCCGCAGACCGTGGCGGTGACGACCGAGGCGCCGCGCCCGGCCGCCGCGCCGAGCCGCGTCGCCTCCGTCGCCGACGAGCCGCCGCCCTCGCTCGCCGACGCCAAGATCTCGCTCGCCGAGGTCGGCGCCCTCACCACCGCCTCCATCCCGGCGCGTCGCGCCGCCGAACCGGCGCCGCAACCGACCGCAGTGCACGCCGGCTGGTTGATCCAGATCGGCGCCTACGACGGTCAGAAGGCGGCGCGCGACGCTCTCTCGGCGGCGCGCGACAAGGTCGGGGGTTCGCTCGCCCGGGTCGAGGGCTTCACCGAGAACGTCGGTGGCTCCGGTCGCCTGTGGCGCGCCCGTTTCGCCGGCTTCAAGGACCAGTCCGCCGCCGACGACGCCTGCAAGGCGTTGAAGCGGAAGAAGGTCGCCTGCCTCGCCTTGCGTCAGTGATCGGAGGGACCGCGATGATTGCCGATCAGCCGATCCTTGGCCTCGTTGATCTTGGCGGCGAGAAAAGTCGACCCGCCCCGGTCGGGATGCACGGCCTTGATCAGCCGTCGATGGGCCTCGCGAATCTCGGCCTGCGTCGCGCCTGGGCGAAGGCCGAGAATCTGATGGGCCTCGTCGCTGGTCATCGCGCCCGGACGCGCCGCGCCGCGGCTCCCCGCTGCCGGATCCTCCTCCGCGTGCTGACGCCAGAGGGGCACCCGGCGGTCCAGATATGCTTCCAGAAGTGACCGGCTCTCGGGGTCGCCGGCGATCTCGCGTCTGAGCGCGAGCAAATCGGCGACCGCCAGATGCGCCAATTCCCGCCCCTCGAAGCGGCCGACGAGGACGCGGCCCGACAACACGCCGCGATCGGCGTCGAGGTCCATCTCCAGCGCCGCCGACCGCACCGTCGACCGGGCCCGCCCTGCCCGCCGGTTGCCGCCGAAGAGGCCGACCCACCCACCGAGGAACGGCCGGACGCGACGGGCCAGACCCGCCGCCTCGTCGCCGGCCAGGGTCAGCGCGAAGACGAACAGCGGGATCGCCACGACGATGCGCCCGGTCATCAGCATCACCACCGCGAACGTGGTCAAAGCGGCGGCGGCGGCGCGCTTCAGCCCACGGGCCAGCGACGCCGGATCGGCGGAGACGAATTCGCGGGCCGCCACCAGGAGGCCGACCAGCGCGGCGATGCCGAGGAACATCATGTTCATGGAGGCTGCGAATCTCCCTCGCCGTCGCGCCCGTCACGGCAGCCATACCACCGGCGCGGATCGCCGCCCATCCCCGGCGGCGATCACGGCAGAAGCGTTCGCGCAGACGGCCTCGGCCCGACGAAAGTCTGGAGCGAGGGGACGGCCTGCGGCGTTTCAATCGATCGAATCCGCCTTGAAATCCGACCGCCGGTTCCGACATAGTGCCGCACCGCAACAAGGGATCCGGATCGAGGTCCCGTCGGGAGTAGAATGATGAGCGAAGCCATTCGCGGATCGGCGTCGAACGACGCCCGCAGCGTCACCCACCGCCGGCCGACGATCGTGCGAACGATCGCCGATCTCCGGGCGAAGGTGGCGCGGTTCCGCGCCGACGGCGAGACCGTGGCGCTGGTGCCCACCATGGGCGCCCTGCACGACGGTCATCTGTCGCTGGTCGAGGAAGCGTCGCGTCGCGCCACCCGCGTGGTGGTGTCGATCTTCGTCAATCCGACGCAGTTCGCGCCGCACGAGGATTTCCAGACCTATCCGCGCACCGAGGCCGCCGACGTCGCGAAGCTCTCCGACTTCGCCACCGACGTGGTGTTCGCCCCGAGCGCGCTCGAGATGTACCCACTCGGCAACGCCACCCGGATCGAGGTGGCCGGTCCGGCGAACGGGCTCGAGACCGACTTCCGGCCGCATTTCTTCGGCGGTGTGGCGACGATCGTCGGCAAGCTGCTGATCGCCTGCGCCCCGGACGTCGCGATCTTCGGCGAGAAGGACTATCAGCAGCTGGCGGTGGTGCGGCGGATGGCGACCGATCTCGGCCTGCCGGTGACCATCGTCGGCGGCACCACGGTGCGCGAGGCCGACGGGCTCGCGATGTCGTCGCGCAACGCCTATCTCTCGGCCGAGGAGCGGGCGGTGGCGCCGCGGCTGGCGGTCGAGATGAACCGGGTGGCAGCGGTGGCGCGGGCGCGCGGCGACGTCGCGGCGGCCTGCGCGGCGGCGGCGGATGCCCTGCTCGCGGCGGGCTTCCGGCAGATCGACTATGTCACGGTGCGCAACGCCACGACGCTCGCCGCGCCGTCGGGCGAGGCGGGCGAACCGCTCCGGGTTCTGATGGCGGCATGGCTCGGCAAGACTCGGCTGATCGACAACGCCGGCGTGTGATCCGACCGACGCGACGATGCGTCGTCCCGGCCTCGGAGGCGCCCGACACGGGCGGTTCCGGGGCCTTTTCGTTTCGCCGTCAGTGGGCGATGGCGCCGCCGATGCGGAAGCCGGTGGCCGGGGTGCCGGAGACGACGACCGAGGTGTCGCCCTTCTTCCAGCGCACGCCGCCGTCGAACGACCGTTTCCAGGCCTCGTCGGAGGCCGACGGCGTGCCGGGAACCGCGGCAAGCGAGTCCTTCGGCCGCATCGGCCCGTCGAGCGGCTCCGGGGCGGCGGGCTCGGTCGCGTCGGCGGGGTCGGCGGCGGCGGTGTCGGGAGCGGCGGCCTCGGGTGCCTCGGAGCGGGGGCCGGCGGCGTCGGGCGCCTCGGAACGGGGACCGGCGGCATCCGGCGACGCGCCGGCGGGAGGCGGAACCACCTGGGGCGCGGCGGCGGGCGCCGGCGTCGCCGGCGACACCGTAGACGGTGTCGGAGCGGCCTGGGGCGCGGCGGCCGGAACGTCCGGCGACGGAGCGGCGGCCGGAGCGGGCAGCGGCTCGAGCGGTGCGATCCGGTAGGTCGGCCGTGCCGGGGTGTCCGGCGGCGGGGCGAGTTCGTCTGCGAAGGCGGTCGCAGCGAGGATCATCGCGAGGGCCGCGCCGAGTGGCGCGACGGCGACGCGCGAGCGCATCCGGACGGGCGTCCGGCAGGGAACGATGGGCGACTGTTTCATCTCGGCTCGTGTCCGACCGCGGCGTCGTAACGGACGTAGCCGCCGACGGAGACCGAACTGTTTCCGTCCGTCCAGAAGCGGCGGCCGTCCGGGGTCTGCGTCCAGCCGCCCGACGCCTTGGTCGAGGCCGGCCGCAGGAACGGCTTCGGCGGCGGACGGGCCCCGGGTTCGGAGAAGGCCGGGTTGTTCCTGCCGCCGCCGTCGGCGCCGTAGGGCGGGGCCGCCCGCGCCGGGACGGCGAGCGCCAGACCGAGGCCGAGAGCGACCGAAACGAAGGTCGAAAGACGGAGCATGACGACGAGTCCTCCGGGTTCGGGCCCGGTTTCCCACGCGATCGTGGCGGGATCCGGGCAATCCCCGCGATCGATCACAACAGGCCGAGGCCGGCGAGCTCGCGTAAGAACTCGATCGGCAGATCGGCCGTCCCCTCGCCGACGAGATCGCGCGGCGCCACCGCCGGATCGAGATAGCGCCAGCCCTGGAACGGCCGATAGGGGCGCGCCTCGACCTCGACCAGATCGGCGGAGAGCACGATGTCGCAATGCGACACGCCGGCGGCGTCGGTCACCGCGCGCAGGTCGAGGATCTTCTCGCGCACCCGGATCTGGCCCTTGATCACCCAATAGAGCGAACCGCCGTCGAGGATCTCGGCGACGCGCTTGGGCATCATGCGGGTACGATGGACGTGTTCCGGCGCGAGGCCGCGTCGCTTCTTCTCGGCGGTCGTCGCGGCGATCCATTCGGCGAGATCGTCGATCCCGTCGCAGCCGACGCAGAGTTTGATCAGATGCAGCGCCATCGCCCCGTCCTCGGAAGGGGGCGAGACTAGCCCGCCCTCCCCCGCCGCGCCAGTCTCGCCGCGCGATGCTCCGGCGCGCTCACGCCTCGTCGGCGATCTCGTCGTCGCCGACGATCGAGGTTTCGACGTCGGCGCCGGCCTTCCAGTCGCGGAAGGCGGGCAGCGCGTGGATCGCCTCGACCCAGGCACCGGTGACCGGAGACACCGGCCAGGAATAGCCGGCGAGACGGACCGCGACCGGGGCGTACATCGCGTCGGCGGCGGAAAATTCGCCGTAGAGGAACGGACCGCCGGCGCCGAAGCGGGCGCGCGCCTCGGCGATCAGCGCCTCGATGCGGGCGACGTCGGCCGCCGTCGCGGCGCCCCGATCCTTCCACGCGAAGGTCCGGCGCAGGTTCATCGGGCAGGTCGAGCGCAGGGCGAGGAAGCCGGCGTGCATCTCGCTCGAAATCGCCCGGGCATGGGCGCGGGCGAGCCGGTCGCGCGGCCAGATCGCCAGCTCGGGATGCGTCTCCGCCAACCACTCGACGATCGCCAGGGTCTCCCAGACGCAGGCCTCGCCGTCGATCAGGCAGGGCACGCGGCCGGACGGCGACCATTTCAGGATGTCCGCCTTCATCGTCGACGCGGCGAGGTCGATCATCACCTCCTCGAAGGGAATGGCGAAATGGCGGGCGACCAGCCAAGCCCGCAACGACCACGACGAATAACGCTTGTTGGCGATCACCAGCTTCGGCAACGACATCGGTCTCTCCTTGGTTCGCCGCGCGAAGGTGGCGCCTCCGAGGGGACACGTCCAACCGATTGTTCTCACGGGGGCCGTCAGCCCGATTGATCGATCGGGCGCGTCACCACGCCCGAGAGGTTCACGATCATCGACCTTCGTAGTAGGGTTGCGCCATGTTCGGACTTTCCCCCTTCGATCTCGTCGCCCTCGTCTGGTTCCTCGCCGCCTGGCTCGGCTTCGGCGTGGTGGTCGACATGACGCATCTCGCCGGGCCGTCGCTGTCGCGGCTGATGGACCGCGAGCGGCGGAGCTGGATGGAGGTGGTGCGTCGGCGCGACAACCGCATCGTCGACACCTCGATCATGTCGAGCCTGCAGAACGGCACCGCCTTCTTCGCCTCGACCTCGATGATCGCGCTGGGCGGCTCGTTCACCCTGCTCAACCAGTCCGACCGGATGGTGGAGATCTTCTCCGAACTGCCGTTCCACGTCGCCACCACGCGCGGCATCCTCGAGACCAAGATCGTCGGTCTGGTCGGGGTCTACGGCTACGCCTTCTTCAAGTTCGGCTGGGCCTACAGGCTCTTCAACTATTCGGCGATCCTGCTCGGCACCATCCCGCTCGCCAAGGACGCCGACACCGCCGAGAGCTGGGCCGCCGCCCGCCGCGCCGCCGAGATGCAGATCGACGCCGGCCACCATTTCCACTGGGGGCTGAGGTCGCTGTTCTTCTCGATCGGGTTCTTCGGCTGGTTCGTCAACGCCTGGGTGTTCATGGCGACGACGACGGTGGTGGTGGCGGTGCTGTCGCGCCGGCAATACCTGTCGCGGGCGCGCGCCGCGCTGATCGCCTCCGACGAGCCGTGGGCAGCTCACGGCGCCGGGAACAGCGACGGCGAGCGGCCGAGCAGCCGGTAGGCGACGAGCCCCAGCCATTCCCGCGACATCACGTCGACGAGGCGCAGCCGCTCGGACGGCGGCTCGTTGACGTTCGAGGGATCGAGGTGCTCGCCGAGGCTCGGGGCGGCGACGATGCCGTCCCAGCCGGCGCCGCGGAAGGCGCCGATCGACCGCGGCATGTGCCAAGCCGGGGTGACCAGCAGCCAGCGCGCGCCGGGGGCGGGCCGGACCATCTCGTGGGACAGTGTCGCGTTCTCGCGGGTGGTGCGGGAGCGACGCTCCAGAATCAGCCGATCGGAGCGGATGCCGGCGGCGACGAGCAGCCGCGCCATGGTGCCGGCCTCGGAGAGATCGGTGCCGTCGGCGCTGATCGAGCCGGTGCCGGAGAGCACCACCGGCACGTCGGGCCAGCGGCGGGCGAGGCGGATGGTCTCGTCGATAGCCTCGGCGCCGAGGCCGAATTTCGGCCGTCCGGTCGCCGGCTCGGTGGCGCCGTCGACGACGCCGCCGATGAAGACGATGCCGGCCGGCGCCGGGGCGTCGTCGGGGAGCGGAGGGAACCGCGTCTCCAGCGGCTGGGCGAGCAGCCA
>JAAYVT010000062.1 GCA_012517025.1 Phyllobacteriaceae bacterium
CGGTCGGACCGGTCGGCGAGGGGACGTCCCCGCGCCGGGTGCGCGCCCACGAGTTCCATTACGCGCGGCTCGAAAACCTCGATCCGGGTCTGCGTTACGCCTGGAAGGTGAAGCGCGGCGACGGCATCACCGGCGCCGACGACGGCGTGGTGATCGCCAACACGCTGGCGAGCTTCGCCCATCTGCGCGACACCTCGCGCTTCGACTGGGCCGGTCGTTTCGTCGCCTTCGTGCGGGCGCGGCGCGACCTGATGCGGGCCGAGACGGCCGCCGGCCGGGTCGCGGCGGCGCGCGATCCCGCCCGGCTCGCCGAGGCGATGGCGCTCGGGGGGCTCGCATGACGACGCGCCTCGCTCCCGCCGTCGACGCCGAGGGCTACCTGATCGACCCGGACGATTGGGACGAGACCTTCGCCCGCGACACCGCCGCAGCGCTCGGGCTCGAGCTGACCGAAGAGCACTGGGACGTCCTCCGCTTCATGCGGGCGGAGCGGGAGAAACACGGCGTCTCCCCCGACGCACGCCACGTCATGCGCCATCTCGTCGAGACGCGCGGTGCGGCGCGCAATCGCCTCTTCGAGCTCTTCCCCTACGGCTATCCCGGCCAGGCCTGCCGGATCGCCGGCATGAAGCGGCCGCGGCTGTGGAGTACCGGATGACCCTCGCGCGGGCCGAGGACGCCCCGCCGCCCCCCTCCGAAAGAAAGGTCGACGAGCGATGAAATTTTGAGGTTCGAACGTGGCGCGGATCGAAACATCAGAATATTATGAAGAACATAAGAGGCGCGGTTCATCCGGGTCTTCCCATCGGGAGGCGGGAAGGGGGAAACGCGACCTCGAAAAACCGACCGCGCCGAAGAGGGATCAGGGCTTCGAGGCGGGAACGACCAGGAGGGTTCGATGGCACACGTCGTGATCATGGGCGCCGGTTTGGGCGGCGTCGTGATGGCTTATGAGATGAAGGATCAGCTGCGTCCCGAGGACAAGCTGACCGTGATCACCAAGGATCCCAAATATCACTTCGTCCCGTCGAACCCGTGGATCGCGGTGAAGTGGCGCTCGCGCGAAGACATCCAGATCGACCTGGCGCCGACCTTCGCCAAGCGTGGCATCGACTTCCGGCCGACCCCGGCCAAGAAGGTGCATCCGAAGGAGAACCGGGTCGAACTCGTCGACGGGTCGTCCATCGACTACGACTTCCTGGTCATCGCCACCGGCCCGGAACTCGCCTTCGACGAGATCGAGGGCTTCGGTCCGGACGGCCACACCCAGTCGATCTGCCACATCGACCACGCCGAGAAGGCGGCCGAAGCGTTCGAGGAATTCTGCAAGAACCCAGGCCCGATCATCCTCGGCGCGGCGCAAGGCGCCTCCTGCTTCGGCCCGGCCTACGAGTTCACCTTCATCGTCGAGACGGAACTTCGCCGGCGCAAGATCCGCGACAAGGTGCCGATGACCTTCGTCACCTCCGAGCCCTACGTCGGCCATCTCGGCCTCGACGGGGTCGGCGACACCAAGGGTCTGCTCGAGAGCGAGATGCGCGAGCATCACATCAAGTGGATGACCTCGACCCGGGTGAAGAAGGTCGAGGCCGGCAAGATGACGGTCGAGGAGATCGCCGACGACGGCTCGGTCAAGGCCGAGAAGGAGATGCCGTTCGGCTTCGCGATGATGCTGCCGGCGTTCCGCGGCATCGAGGCGGTGCGCGGTATCGAGGGGCTGGTCAATCCGCGCGGCTTCGTCATCGTCGACAAGAACCAGTGCAACCCGACCTACCGGAACATCTTCTCGGTCGGCGTCTGCGTGGCGATCCCGCCGATGGGCCCGACCCCGGTGCCCTGCGGCGTGCCGAAGACCGGCTTCATGATCGAGTCGATGGTGACCGCCACGGCGCAGAACATCGGCCAGATCCTGCGCGGCGGCGTGTCGACCCACGAGGGCACCTGGAATGCCGTCTGCCTCGCCGACTTCGGCGACAGCGGCATCGCCTTCGTCGCCCAGCCGCAGATCCCGCCGCGCAACGTCAACTGGTCCTCGTCGGGCAAGTGGGTGCACGCGGCGAAGATCGGCTTCGAGAAGTACTTCATCCGCAAGATGCGCCGCGGCGAGAGCGACCCCTTCTATGAGAAGGCGATGCTCGACTTCCTCGGCATCGGCAAGCTGAAGAAGTCCACCTGACCGAGCGGGGCGCGCGCCGGCGCCCCCGCCGATCGGGCGGACACATACGATCTCCGCCGTCGGGCTCCGGTCCGGCGGCGACCCACGACCCCTCCGTCAGAGAGGGGCGAGCGGCACCATACCCGTGCCGCGACACGACATCGGGAGAGAAACGTCGAGGGGAGGTGCGCGCCGTGGCCGCGTCCGTCCGCAGTCCTGCGTTCGCGCCCGCGTTCCTGCCGTTTCTCGGCTGGATGCGGCTCTGCGATCGCGCTTCGATCCGGGCGGATCTGATCGCCGGGTTGACCGGGGCGATCGTGGTGGTGCCGCAGGGCGTCGCCTTCGCCACCATTTCCGGCATGCCGCCGCAATACGGGCTCTATGCCGCGATCGTGCCGACGATCGTCGCGGCGCTGTTCGGCTCGTCCTGGCATCTCGTCGCCGGCCCCTCGACCACCGCCTCGCTGGTGCTCTTCACCTCGCTCACCGCCTTCGCCGCGCCGGCCTCCGACCGCTGGGTCGAACTCGCCTTGACGCTCGCCTTCATGGTCGGGGTGATCGAACTCGGGCTCGGCGTGTTCAAGCTCGGCGCGGTCGTCAACTTCATCTCCCACTCGGTGGTGGTGGGCTACACCAGCGGCGTCGGCATCCTGATCATCGCCCATCAGATCAAAGGCTTCTTCGGCCTGCCGATCCCGCGCGAGGCGGAGTTTCTGGAGATCCTGCGCGACACGCCGCAGCTCCTCGACCGCGTCGCTTGGCCGACCACCCTGGTCGCGATGGTGACGCTGCTGACCGCCCTGGCGGTCCGGGCGTGGGCGCCGCGCATTCCCTACATGATCGTCGCGATCCTCGCCGGCGGCGTCGCCGGCGCGCTGGTCGATCGCTGGGCGCCGGGCACCGTGACCACGGTCGGGGCGCTGCCGGCGAGCCTGCCGCCGCTGTCGATGCCCGATTTCGATCCGGCGACGTGGCGGATGCTGCTGCCGACCGCCTTCGCGGTGGCGATCTCGGCGGCCAACGAGGTGGTGTCGATCTCCCGAGCGTTGGCGTTGCGTTGCGGTCAGCACACCGACGCCAACCAGGAATTCATCGGCCAGGGGCTCGCCAACACCATCGGCAGCTTTTTCTCGGCCTACGTCGTCTCCGGCTCGTTCAACCGCTCGGCGCTGAACTACGACGCCGGGGCGCGAACGCCGCTGTCGGCGCTGTCGGCCGGCATCATGCTCGCCGGCATCCTGGTCTTCGCCGCGCCGCTCGCGGCCTGGCTGCCGCACGCGGCGATGGCGGCGAGCCTGGTGCTGGTCGGTTGGAGCCTGATCGACCGGCGCCGCATCGCCCAGATCCTGCGCTCCTCGCCGTCGGAATGGTCGGTGATGCTGCTGACGGTGTTCACCGCGCTGTTCGTCCAAATCCAGGCGGCGATCCTCTCCGGCGTCGTGCTGTCGTTGATCGTCTATCTCTACCGCTCGTCGAAGCCGGCGATCGTGCCGCGGGTGCCGGATCCGACCAGCGGCGGGCGCAAGTTCACCAATCCCGGTCCCGATCTGCCGGAATGCCGGCAGCTGCGGATCGTGCGGGTCGACGGCTCGCTGTTCTTCGGCGCGGTCGCCGCCTTCCAGGACAAGCTGCGCGGCTTCGAGCTGGAAAGCCCGAACCGCCGGCATCTGGCGATCGTCATGACCGGCGTCAACTTCGTCGATCTCGCCGGCGCCGAGGCGCTGGTCGTCGCGGCGCGCCGGTGGCGGGCGCGCGGCGGCGGCCTCTATCTCATCCGCGTCAAGGAGCGGGTGTGGGAGCAACTCGCCGAGGGCGGGCAGCTCGACGCGATCGGCCGGGAGAACGTCTTCACCTCGAAGACCGACGCTCTGCGAACCCTCTACCGCAAGTTCGACTACGACGAGTGCCGCAGCTGTGGCCTCAACGTCTTCGTCGAATGCGCGCGGATGGGCAAACAGGAGCCGCTCGAGGAGGACTTCGAGGAAGACGTGACGATCGAGAATCTACCGCACGACTGGGTCGGCGGCGCCACGCCGGCCGACCCGCGAGGTCGAGACCACGAAGCCCGCCTGCCGACGTCTTCCTGAGACGATCGAGGTGGAGAGGGGGGAACACGGAATGTCGAGAGAGCCGACGCCGGATCTGTCGCCGGTGGTGAGCGACGAGGTCAAGTATACCACCTGCTACATGTGCGCCTGCCGTTGCGGCATCAAGGTGCACGTGAAGGACGGGCAGATCCGCTACATCGAGGGCAACCGCAATCATCCCGTCAACAAGGGGGTGATCTGCGGCAAGGGCTCGTCCGGCATCATGCAGCACTATTCGCCGGCGCGGCTGAGGAAGCCGCTGAAGCGGGTGGGCAAGCGCGGCGAGGGCGAATTCGTCGAGATCGAGTGGGAAGAGGCGCTCTCGACCGCCACCGAGTGGCTCGCGAAGATCCGCGCCACCGATCCGAAGAAGCTCGCCTTCTTCACCGGCCGCGATCAATCGCAGTCGCTGACCGGCTGGTGGGCGGCGCAGTTCGGCACCCCCAACTTCGCCGCGCACGGCGGCTTCTGCTCGGTCAACATGGCGGCGGCCGGGCTCTACACCATCGGCGGCTCGTTCTGGGAATTCGGCGAGCCGGATTGGGATCGCTCCCGTTATCTGATGCTGTTCGGCGTCGCCGAGGATCACGACAGCAATCCGATCAAGACCGGCCTCGGCAAGATGAAGGCGCGCGGCGCCAAGGTGGTGTCGATCAACCCGATCCGCACCGGTTATTCCGCGGTCGCCGACGAATGGCTGGGCATCCGCCCCGGCACCGACGGCCTGTTCGTGATGGCGTTGATCCACGAGTTGATGCACGCCGACCAGATCGATCTCGACTATCTGGTGCGCTACACGAATGCCCCGTGGCTGGTGATCGACGCCCCCGGCACCGCC
>JAAYVT010000746.1 GCA_012517025.1 Phyllobacteriaceae bacterium
CGAGGCGCGTCGGCGCGCCGCCGGCTTCGAGACGGCGCGGCCGGCGCGGCTGTTCCTGGCGATCGATCAGGCCGAGCGATTGTTGATCGAGACCGAACCCGAGGTCCGGACCCGGTTCGCGGCGCTGATCGCGCAGTTCTGCCGCGCCCGCTTCGCCACCGTCTTCGTGGTGCTGCGCTCCGACGCCTATCCGCGTTTCCAGGCGGTCGACGCCCTGGTGGCGCTGAAGGCGGCCGGGGCGAGCCTCGATCTCGGCCCGCCGACCGCCGCCGAGCTCGAGGAGATGGCGACCGGTCCGGCGGCGATCTCGGTTCCGCCGCTCGTCTTCGAACGGCGCGACGGGCGCTCGCTCGCCTCGGTGTTGGTCGCCGACGCGCGCGGCGGCGACGCGCTGCCGTTGATGCAGATGACGCTCGCCCGGCTCGCCGCGGCGGAGGCGGCACGCGGCGACGGGGTGCTGCGGTTCGACGACTACCACGGGCTCGGCGAGGCGGTGACCCGCACCGCCGCCGCCGCGCTCGAGGCGCTCGACGCCGAGGCGCGGGCGGCACTGCCCGCCCTGATCGTCGGTTTGGTGCGCGACCACGCCGTCGACCCGGCGACCGGCGAGCCGGCGCCGGTGATCGGCGCGCTCGATCGGGCGCGGTTCGAGGCGGCTGGGCCGGGGCGGCGGGCGCTGGTCGAATCCTTCGTCGCCCACCGGCTGCTCACCGCCGAGGGCGACGCCGCCGACGAACGCGTCCGCCCGACCCACGAATCGCTGTTGCGGATCTGGCCGGAGGCGGTGGCGATCCTCGCCGAGACCGCTCCTCTGGTGCGGGCGCGGGCGGCGATCGAGCCGCTCGCCCGCGACTGGGCGGAAGCGGCGGAAGCCGACGCGGAGCGTCATCTCGACGTGTCGCCGGCGCTGCTCGAGGCCGCCGTCGCCCATGTCGCCCGCTTCGGGACGGAGGTGCCGGAGACGGTGCGCCGCTTCGTCGCCGCCGCCGAGGCGAAGGCGACGGCGCGGCGCGAGGCGGAACGGGCGGAAGGCGAACGGCGCCTCGCCGACGTCGAGGCGATCGCCCGCGCCAAGACCCGGCAGGTGCGCACCACCGGCCTCGGCCTCGCCGCCGCGCTGGTGCTGGCGGCGCTCGCCGGCTGGCAATGGCACCTCTCCACCGTGTCGGGTCGGGAGGCGGAGCGCCAGCGCGACCGCGCCGAGCATGCGCTGAAGGCGGCGACCGCCACCGCCGACGGGCTGATCTTCGATCTCGCCCAGAAGTTCCGCAACGTCGCCGGCGTGCCGAAGCCGGTGATCCGCGACATTCTCGATCAGGCGCGCCGCCTGCAGGAACAGCTGATCGACGCCGGCGAAACCGATGCCGGGCTCGGCGCCGATCACGGCGCGGCGCTCGGCGAATCGGCCGAGACCGAGCTCACCCTCGGCGATCTCGGCAAGGCGCTCGATCAGGCGACCGCGTCGCGGGACGTCTATGCCGAGCTCGCACGCGCCGCGCCGAACGTCGTCAAACACGTCTACGGTCTCTCCC
>JAAYVT010000747.1 GCA_012517025.1 Phyllobacteriaceae bacterium
AGGCGGAGATCTACCGCGCCGGGATCGAGGCGATCCCGAAGGGGGAGATCGAGGCGGCGCGTCTCCTCGGGCTCACCCGCGCCCAGATCCTGTTGCGCATCGAGGCGCCGCAGGCCTTCCGTCTGGTGCTGCCGGCGCTGGTCGGCGAGGCGCTGGCCCTGATCAAGAACTCGTCGTTGGTCTCGGGCATCGCAGTGACCGAGCTCACCCGGCGCGCCCAGCAGATCGCCTCGGCGACCTTTCGCCCGCTCGAGGCCTATTCGGCGGCGCTGCTCGCCTATCTGGCGATCGCGGCGGTGCTCGCCGGCGCCGGGCTGTTGCTCGAGCGTCGTCTCCGCCGGGGAGGAGAGCGGCCGTGACTCTGCTTTCGTCCGAACACGCCCTGCTCTTCGCCCACGCCTTCGGGGTCACCGTCTCGGTGACGGCGGTGGGTCTGGCGATCGCGGTGGTGCTGGCTCTGCCGCTGGCGTTGGCGCTGCGCTCCGGCCGGATCGCCCTCGTCTGGCCGGCGCGGGCCTGGGTGGAACTGATGCGCGGCGCGCCGCTCGTCGTGCTGCTCTTCCTCGCCTACTACGGTGGCCCGAGCTTCGGCGTGGTGCTGTCGGCGACCACCGCCGGGGTGCTCGGTCTCGGCCTCTACGGCGCCGGCTATTTCGCCGAGATCTGGCGGCTCGGGCTCGACTCGGTGCCGAAGGGCGAGATCGAGGCGGCGCGCCTGCTCGGGCTCTCCCGCGACCAGACGCTCGTCCACGTCCAGATCCCCCGCGCGCTGCGGCTGGTGCTGCCGCCGGCGACCGGTCAGGCGATCAACCTCCTGAAGGAATCCGCCGTGCTCTCGGTCGTCACCGTGCCGGAGCTGACCAAGACCGCCGGCGAGATCGCCAACCTGACCTTCTCCGCCGTCGTCCCCTATCTCGTCGCCGCCCTTCTCTATTGGGTCGCCGTCGAGGCCCTGGCGCGGGCGGGGCGCGCCGCCGAGCGCCGCGTCGCGGCCGTATCGAGGGATTGATCCGATGTCGACGACCTCCGCGCCGCCCGCCGTCGCCGTTCGCGGACTGAAGAAGCGCTTCGGTCCGCGCACCGTGCTCGACGGCATCGACCTCGACGTCCACGAGGGCGACGTGGTCTGCATCATCGGCCCGTCCGGCTCGGGCAAGAGCACGCTGCTGCGCTGCCTCGCCTTCCTCGACCGTTACGACGAGGGCGACGTCACCGTCTTCGGCCGACCGATGGGCTGGCGCGACACCCCGCTCGGTCGCACGCTCGCCGGCGAGAAGGAGCTCGCCGAGGCGCGCGCCCCCCTCGGCATGGTGTTCCAGCACTTCCATCTGTGGCCGCATCTCGACGTGCTCGCCAACGTCACCCTGGCGTTGCGGTTGGCGCGTGGCATGAAGCGCGCAGAGGCCGACGCCGTCGGGCTGGCGATGCTCGAGCGGGTCGGCCTCGCCGGTCACGCCCGCCACGCGCCCGACCAGCTCTCCGGCGGCCAGAAGCAGCGCGTCGCCATCGCCCGGGCGCTGGCGGTGAAGCCGCGCGCCATGCTGTTCGACGAGCCGACCTCGGCGCTCGATCCGGAGCTGGTGGGCGAAGTTCTGGCGGTGATGAAGGCGCTCGCGGCGGAGGGGATGACGATGGTCATCGTCACCCACGAGATGGGCTTCGCCGCGCACGCCGCCAACCGCACCGTGTTCATGGACGCCGGCCGCATCGTCGAGGAGGGCGCCCCCCGCGACCTCTTCCGGGCCCCGAAGAGCCCGCGTCTCGCTCAGTTCCTCGAAACCTGGCGCGAGCGGTCGATCTGACCCCGCCGCCGTTGCTCCTCGAAAGGACGCCCGCATGACCGCACACGGATACGACGAGGGACGGCTCGATCTGCCGTTCGTCGGCATCGCCACCTTCGCCAAGAGCCGCTGGATCGAGGACTGGTCGACCATCGACGCCGACGTCGCGGTGCTCGGCGCCCCCTTCGACTTCGGCACCCAGTGGCGCGCCGGCGCCCGCTTCGGGCCGCGCGCGATCCGCGAGGCCTCGACGTTGTTCTCCTTCGGTCACGCCGGCGCCTACGACCACGAGGACGACGTCACCTATCTCGACGGCGTGCGCATCGTCGACGTCGGCGACGCCGACATCGTCCACACCGACACGATCCGCAGCCATGCCGCGATCGAGGCCGGCGTGCGCGCCATCCTCGCCGCCGGCGCCCTGCCGGTGGTGCTCGGCGGCGACCACTCGATCAACATCCCCTGCATCGACGCCTTCTCGAACGAGGAGCCGATCCATCTGATCCAGATCGACGCCCATCTCGACTTCGTCGACGAGCGTCACGGCGTGCGCAACGGCCACGGCAACCCGATGCGCCGCGCCGCCGAGAAGCCGTGGGTGACCGGCCTCACCCAGCTCGGCATCCGCAACGTCTCCTCGACCGCCAAGGAAGGCTACGACGCCGCCCGCGCCATGGGCTCGGACATCCTGTCGGTGCGCCAATTCCGCAAACTCGGCGTCGATGGTGTGCTCGCGCGCGTTCCAGCCGGCCGCCGCTACTACCTGACGATCGACATCGACGGCTTCGACCCCTCGATCGCGCCGGGCACCGGCACGCCGAGCCACGGCGGCTTCGTCTATTACGAGATCCTCGAGTTGATCGCCGGTCTGGCGACGCGCGGGCCGATCGTCGGCATCGATCTGGTCGAGGTCGCCCCCGACTACGACCACACCGGCACCACCGCGATCCTCGCCGCGCAGCTGTTGCTCAACACCATCGGTCGGATCTTCGCCGCGCGCCGTTGATCGAGCGGCGGTTTCGGGCGAAGACGGTCGGGCCCTCCCGCGGAGCCGGTACCGCTGCGGCGGGCCGGCTCCCCCGATGCGACGCGACCCATGTTCCTGACGCTCCTCGACCTCGCCGGCGGCTTCGCCTTCGCCCTCTCCGGCGGGACCCGCGCGGTCGAGCGCCGGTTCGATCTCTTCGGCATCGTGTTCTTGGCCTTCGTCGCCGCCACCGCCGGCGGCATCGTCCGCGATGTGCTGATCGGTGCGGTGCCGCCGGCGGCGATCGCCTCCTGGCCCTCGGCCGCCGTCGCGGTCCTCGCCGGGCTGGTCGCCTCGCGGGCGCGCGGGCTGATCGCCCGTCTCGCCACGCCGGTGACGGTCTTCGACGCGGTCGGGCTCGGCTTCTTCGCCGTCGTCGGCACCCGCAAGGCGCTCGACGCCGGCCTGACCCCGGTGATGGCGGCGCTCCTCGGCATGTTGACGGCGATCGGCGGCGGCATCGGCCGCGACGTCCTCACCGCCGAACCGCCGATGGTGCTGCGCCGGGAGATCTACGCCCTCGCCGCTCTGCTCGGCGGCGCGGTGGTGGTGCTCGGCGACGCCGTCGGCTGGTCGAACGGCCTTTCGGCGACGGTGGGGGCGGTCGCCGCGACCGGGCTGCGCCTGACCGCGCTGCGGTTCGGATGGAATCTGCCGCGCGGGTGACACGGCCGAGAGATCGATCGCGGCCCGCGTCTCCCCGCTTCCGGCGCGATCTCCTCGCCGATCGATGACGTTCGCCGTCATCCACGCTGCGACGCGTTGCCTTCGCCCGCCGACATCTGGCAGGCTCGCCGAGATCGCCGCGGGCGCGGCCACCCGACCGGCATGGAGCGACCACCGTGCGCCTCTCCCCTCTTCTTCGCGTCCTGATCGCGCTGTCGATGCTGGCGGCATCGGCGGTCGCCGCCGCCGCCGAGCCGCGCCTGCGGGCGTTGTTGGTCGGCGTCTCCGACTATCCGAAAGAGACGGTCGGCGATCTCCAACTCGCCGGCCCCAAGAACGACGTCGCCTTGATGCTCGACACGCTCGGCCGCGTCGGCTTTCGGCCCGGCGACGTCACCGTCCTCGCCGACGGGCTGGAGACCACCCCCGCCGGTCGTCCCGTCGACGGCCGGCCGACCCGTGCCGCCATCCTCGCCGCCCTCGACGATCTCGCCCGGTGCGCCGGCCCCGGCGACACGGTTCTCGTCTATCTCTCCGGCCACGGCTCGCAGCAGCCGATCGTCGATCCCTCCCGGCACACGGTGGAGAAGGCGGACGGGCTCGAGGAGATCTTCCTGCCGATCGACATCGGTCCGTGGGAGGATTCGGTCGGCGCGGTGAAGAACGCGCTGGTCGATCACGAACTCGGTCGCGCCGTCGCCGCGATCCGCGCACGCGGCGCCCTGGTCTGGGTGGTGGTCGACGCCTGCCATTCCGGCACCATGACCCGCGCCGGCGGCGACGCCGTCGC
>JAAYVT010000748.1 GCA_012517025.1 Phyllobacteriaceae bacterium
CTGGTCGCCGATCCGATGGCCTCGCTGCTCTGGCAGTGGGTGGTGCTGGCGGTGACCGGCGTCGTCATCGCCTTCGGCGTCTCGCGCGGCATCGAGGCGGTGGCGCGACGACTGATGCCGCTGCTGTTCGGGCTGCTGCTGGTGCTGTGCGTACGCTCGCTCACCCTGCCGGGAGCGAAACAAGGCCTCGCCTTCCTGTTCGACCCCGACTTCGCCAAGATCACTCCGGCGGTGGTGCTGACCGCTCTCGGCCTCGCCTTCTTCAAGCTGTCGCTGGGCATGGGCACCATGCTCACCTACGGCAGCTATTTCCGCGAAAACCAGAACATCCCCGCGACTGCCGCCCGCGTCATGCTGGCCGACCTGTCGGTGTCGTTGCTCGCCGGCATCGCCATCTTCCCGGCAGTCTTCGCCTTCGGCTTCGAGCCGGCCGCCGGCCCGTCGTTGGTGTTCATGACCATCCCGGCGGTGTTCACCTCGATGCCCGGCGGCACGATCTTCATGACGGTGTTCTTCGTGCTGACCGCGATCGCCAGCGTCGGCGCCATCCTGTCGCTGCTCGAGGTGCCGGTCGCCATCCTGTCGCAGCGCTACGGCTTGGGGCGCAGGACCGCCGCCGCCGCCACCATCGCGATGATCGCGGCGCTCGGCGCCCCGGCGGCGCTGTCGCAGGGCGTCGCCGCGAACTGGAAGATCTTCGGCCGCAACCCCTTCGACCTCTTCGACTTCCTGAGCTCGAACATCCTGTTGCCGCTCGGCGGCATCCTGATCTGCCTGTTCGTCGGCTGGGTCTACGGCTTGGCGGCGCCGGAACGGCGGATGGCGGCGGAAGGCTCACCGGTGGCGCGCGCCACGATCCGCGTCGCCTTCTTCCTCATCCGCTGGGTCGCCCCGCTCGCCATCGTCGTCGTGCTGCTGAACGGGCTCGGCGTGTTCTGATCGGTCAGATCCCCGATCCGCCCGTCTCGACGCCGTCGCCGGCCGGCCGCTCCCGCCGGCGACACACCCACCGTCGCAACAGCCGCCGCGCCGCACCGGTCCGCTCCGCCAGCTTTCCGAGCCGATCGAGCGCCGCGTCGAGCGCCGCCATCGTCTTGGGCAACCCCGCGTCCTCCTCGGCGAGGAAGGTCGGGGCGATCCGCGCCACCGCCACCGCCAGCGCCGTCGCCTTCGCCGCGCCCCACGGACCGCCGGCCGAAACCCCGGCCGCCTCCAGGATCCATGCCTGCGAACCGACCAGCAGTCGGGTCAGATGCACCGCCAGCGCCGGATCGCGCCGCGCCGAGCGCGACAGCCCGGCGAGCCCGGCGCGATGCGGCGCCAACAGATCGAACCGCCGCATCAACGCGTCGGCGAGCCGCTGCTTGATCGGCTCCCCGCGCATCGACGCATCGTCGCCGGCGAGCACCGCCACGTCGATGCGCCGGGCGAAGCCGGAGAGGACGTCGAACGGCCCGTCGTAGGCCCGCCGCAGGTCGGCGAGCGGCACCCCGGCCAGCTCCGCCACCTCGGCGAGGCGAATCTCGTGAAACGACCGATCGGCGAGAAGATCGAGCAGGGCGGTCTCGATCCGGGTGGTCGGCAGGTCCTCGCTCATCGCTTCCTCCTCCGCGCCGCCCCTCCCCGAGGCGGCATCGGACCATTCTGCCGCGCCGGCGCGGCGAAACGAAGACGCCCGTCGAATCGGCGGATCCGACGGGCGTCGGAAATCGAAAGGCGATCGCGTCAGTCGAACAGGCTCGACACCGACTTTTCCTGCGCGGTGCGGGCGACCGCCTCGCCGAGCAGCGGCGCGATCGAGATCATGCGGATGTTCGCCGCCGCCTTGACCGCCTCGGTCGCCTGGATCGAGTCGGAGATCACCAGTTCCTTCAGCGCCGAGGAGGCGATGCGGGTGACCGCGCCGCCGGAGAGCACGCCGTGGGTGCAGTAGGCCGAGACGTCCTTGGCGCCGCGCGCCAGCAGGGCCTCGGCGGCGTTGCACAGCGTGCCGCCGGAATCGATGATGTCGTCGACCAGGATGCAGGAGCGGCCGGAGACGTCGCCGATGACGTTCATCACCTCCGATTCGCCCGGCCGTTCGCGCCGCTTGTCGACGATGGCGAGCGAAGCGTCGATGCGCTTGGCGAGCGCGCGGGCGCGCACCACGCCGCCGACGTCCGGCGACACCACCATCACCGAGCCCGGCGCGTAGCGTTCCTTGATGTCGCGCGTCATCACCGGCGCGGCATAGAGGTTGTCGGTCGGGATGTCGAAGAAGCCCTGGATCTGACCGGCGTGGAGATCGAGGGTGAGGACACGGTCGGCGCCGGCGTGGGTGATCAGATTGGCCACCAGTTTGGCCGAGATCGGGGTGCGCGGACCGGGTTTGCGATCCTGCCGGGCGTAGCCGAAGTAGGGCAGCACCGCGGTGATCCGCTTCGCCGACGAACGACGCAACGCGTCGATCATGATCAGCAGTTCCATCAGGTGATCGTTGGCCGGAAAGCTCGTCGACTGGATGACGAACGTGTCCTCGCCGCGCACGTTCTCCTGGATCTCGACGAAGATCTCCTGATCGGCGAAGCGTTTGACCGAACAGGCCGACAGCGGAATCTCGAGATACTTGGCGATCTCGCCGGCCAGCGCACGGTTGGAATTTCCGCAGACGAGCTTCATCGGATGCCTCACGACACGAATGGTGGGGGGGACGATCGCCCCGCCACGTTCGGCGCCGCCGGCGCCTCGGATGGCCGGCCTTTTACCCAGTTTGTCCGGCCGCGTAAACCGACCTCACGACGACGGGCGACGGGCGTTCCGGTTGAGCCAGGTCTGAAGGTCGTGCACCGCCCGCTTCGCCAGACGGTCCTGCACCGCGCCGTCGACCGCGCCCCATGCGTCGCCGTCGACGCCGAGCGCCATGTCCTGCCCGACGATGCGGTGTACCGGCCGGCCGGCGGCGTCGTAGACGTCGTAGGTGTAGAGGATGGTGGTCGACGACGAATGGCCGAGCGCGACGAACTGCCCCTGCACCCGCCACAGCGCCGGTTCGTCGAGCCGGTGCACCAGATCGATGCAGGCGTCCTGCGCGTAGACGCGGAACTTGCGATAGATGGCGTCGGCGGTGGTCACCGGCAGCCCCGAGAACGGCAGCATCTGCACCGTCACCCGCCCCGCCGGCGGCTGTTCCTTGAGCGGCTCGAGCGGGATCCGGCCGGAGAGCGTGGCGCCGGCCTGATCGAGCGTCGCGCTCGCCCCGCCGAGCATGGTCTCCTGGTCGCAGGCGGCGACGACGAGCGCACCGGCCACCGCCAGGGCGACCCGCAGGACGGCCGGCGCGCGCGGAGAACGGCGGAAGAGATCGGACTGCATCGGGTTCGCCTCGACGCCGATTGGGGGACGCGTCTGCTTAGCCGGAATCGGCGATCCGGTCCAGGACGATGCCGCCGTCACCTCAGCGCGATCGCCGAGACCAGCCGCCCGTAGTCGGGCTCGCGGCGATGGGTGGTGCGGCGATAGGAGAAGAACCGCGCCTCGTCGGCGTAGGTGCACAGACCGAGATCGCCGCGCCGCGCCACCCCCGCCTCGGCGAGGCGGAGCGCGACGAAGGCCGGCAGATCGAACATCGCGTGCCCGGCTCGCGGCGACGGCGCGAAGAACCGTTCCCACGTCGGATCGCGCTCGACGAATCGCGCCACGAACTCCGGCCCGACCTCGTAGGCCGCCGCCGAGATGGTCGGCCCGAGCACCGCGACGATGCCGTCGCGCGTCGCTCCGAGCTCTTCCATCGCCGCGACCGTCGCCTCGATCACGCCCTTGAACGCGCCCTGCCAACCGGCGTGCGCCGCCCCGACCACTCGGGCCGAAGCATCGGCGAAGAGGATCGGCCCGCAGTCGGCGGTCGCCACCCCGATCGCCACGCCGACCCGCGCCGTCACCACCGCGTCGACCTTCGGTCCCTCGCCCAGCGCCCATGCTTCCTCGACCACCGCCACGTCCGGCGAGTGGACCTGATAAGGCAGCGCCAACGCGTCCGCCGCCACCCCGAGCGCCGTCGCCACCCGACCGCGATTCTCCAGCACCTTGTCGCGCGCGTCGGCCGAGCCGAGCCCGATGTTGAGACTGGCGTAGAGCCCATCCGACACCCCGCCCTCGCGGGTGAAGAAGCCGTGGGCGATGCCCGGGAGTTCGGAGAGCAGCGGCGAGCGGATCACGGATGAGGAACCTCGGAATGGGTGCGGGACGGCGGAAGCCCGGGCAGCGCCAGCCCCGGCAGCGTGACGGCGAGAACCTTGAACAACGATCCCATTTCCTCCGGTCCGGCGAGCCGCTCGACCTGCGCCACGATGTCGGCGCGGGTCGCCTCGTCCTTGTCGGCGCCGAGCCGGCCGGCGCGTTCGGCGAGCCCGAGCGCCAGCAGGAAGTCGCCCTGCTCGACCGGCCCGTGCACCGCCGCCCCCGCCCGCGCCGCCGCCACCGCCAGCGCGGTGAAATCGACGTGGGCGGTGAGATCGGCCTCGCCCGGCCGCTCCAACACGTCGACCGGAGTGTGCGAGCGCACCGCCTGGAAGGTGTCGCCGAAGGCCGGACCGGAATAGCCGTAGTCGATCGTCAGCAGCAAGCCGCCGGCGCCGGCGATGCGGCGGGCGAGCCCGGTCATGATCGCCACGCCGACCGGCGAGACCTCGACGATCGCCCCCTCCACCGCCGCGCCGAGCCGCTGCGACAGCCCGCTCTCCGGCAGCGCCGTCGGTCCGAGCCCGAAGGCGAGACGCCCCTCCGCGTCGAGCCCGACCACGCGCTCCCGCCATGCGCCGTGATCACGCTGGAACTGCCGGATCGGCAGGGCGTCGAAGAATTCGTTGGCGACCGCCAGGAGCGGACCCGGCGGGATCTCCTCCGCCGCGCCGTACCAGGTCGGGGCGAGCGGTCCGCCGGCGAGCGTCGTCGCCTGTTTCGCCCGGAGCCGCGGGCTGGTCTCCACCAGCCCGAGCCGCGCCGCCGCCACGAAGGCTGGCTGGCGCTTCGCCACCCTGAGCACGTCGGCCATCAGCGTGCCGCGTCCGGGGCCGAACTCGACCAGATGGAACGGTGCCGGTCGCCCGAGCCGCTCCCACGCCTCGACCAGGAAGGCTCCGATCACCTCGCCGAACATCTGCGACACTTCCGGCGCGGTGACGAAGTCGCCGCCTTTGCCGAACGGTTCGCGCGCCATGTAGTAGCCGAGCTCGGGATCGGCCAGACACACCCCCATGTAGTCGAACACCGGCATCGGCCCGTCGAGACGAATGCGCGCCTTGATCCGATGTTCGAGCGGGGTGGGCGTCATGGCGCCTCCGTCGCGGCGGGACGGGCGCGTCGCCACGCCCACACGGCGACGGCGAACCCCGCCGCCACCATCGGCAGCGACAGGATC
>JAAYVT010000749.1 GCA_012517025.1 Phyllobacteriaceae bacterium
CGAGATAATCGTAGTTGCCGAAACTGACGAAGTCGCGGCCGCGCGCCTCCACCGATCGCCGCAGCGCGTCGACTTCGACGAACCACGGGTTGTCGCTCCCCAGGCCCTCGAGCAGCGCGCGGCCGGCGAGCCGGGCGCGGCGTTCGACGAAGGCTTCGAAGGAGGTGGTCCGAGACATCTTCACCCGAGGCTGAGAGGAACGAGGCGACACTCGATGCCCGCCGGACGGCGCGCACCGGCCCCTCGAACGCGCCGAGGCGCATCGACGGAGCCCGGACTTATACCGCGTCGACCGCCGTCGGTCATCTGCGCAGTGTTCCCTGCCCGGCTCGGCGGGGCATGCCGTCGAAGTCGGGACGCCGAGGAATGTCAAAGTGTTCCCTTCACGCGCCGGCCGGATCGTGATACGCGGCGAGCCGCGGTCGCGGTGGCTCGAACGATCGCGGCGCACCGGTCGGTCGCGCCGAACCAGACGGAAGGCCGCGGCCGAGGGGATGGGATCATGTCGGAAAAGGCGAGCGCCGAAATCGTCGACGACGCGGCCGGCCGGCGGGCCGAGCTCGAGCGTCGGATCATCGGCTTCATCCAGAAAGAAATCCAAGACAAGTCGGCGGTGTTGACCCGCGACACCCGTCGCGAAGACGTCGCCATCGATTCGATCGACGTGGTCAACGTGATCTTCGCGCTCGAGGAGACGTTCGACGTCGAGATCGACTTGCCCACGGACGCCAAGTTCGAAACGGTCGGCGATCTCGTCGATCGGCTGATCGGCTTCCTGCCGGAGGGAGAACCGAGCTCGACATGACCGATCGCCGTCTCGACGTCACCGGGCGAGGCATCGTCTCGGCTCTGGGTCAATCGGTCGCGGACTTCGCGGCGGCGATCTTCGCCGGCCGCAGCGCCATCGTCGACATCTCCGAGCAACGACCGTCGTTGCGCTTTTCGATGGGCGCGCCGATCCGCGACTTCGACCCCTCCGCGCATTTCGACGATCGCGACCGGTCGATGCTCGACCGCTTCACCCAGTTCGCAGCCGTCGCCGCCCGCAGCGCCTGGAGAGAGGCGGGGCTCGATCGCGAGGCCCCGGATCCGCGCCGGGTCGCGGTGGTCGTCGGCACCGCCAACGGCGGCATCGACACGCTCGACGACGGTTATCGCCGGTTGTTCGTCGACAAGTCGCGGCTGCCGCCGCTGACCATCCCGCGCACCATGGCGAGCGCTCCGGCGAGCCGCATCGCCCGCGAGATCGGCGCGCGCGGACCGGTGTTCGGCGTCACCAGCGCCTGCGCCTCGGCCGCCCACGCGATCCTCGCCGGGGCCGGGCTGGTGCGCGACGGGCTCGTCGACGTCGCCGTCGTCGGCGGCGCCGATTCGTGTTTCAGCGAGGGCTTCCTGCGCGCCTGGGACGCGCTGCGGGTGGTCTCGTCCGACACCTGCCGGCCGTTCTCCGCCGGCCGGCGCGGGCTAATCCTCGGCGAGGGTGCGGCGATCCTGGTGCTGGAGCGCCCGGGTCGCGCCGCCGTGCGCGGTATGCGGCCGGCGGCACGGTTCCTCGGCGGCGGCATGAGCTGCGACGCCGGCGATCTCGTCGCCCCCGATCCGACCGGCATGGCGGATGCCGTCCGCGCCGCGCTCGCCGACGCCGGCCACGACGCCGCGGCGATCGACTACGTCAACGCCCACGGCACCGGCACCGTCGCCAACGACCGCGCCGAGGCGGCGGCGATGGTCGAGGTTTTCGGCGAACGGGCGCGGTCGCTTCCGATTTCCTCGACCAAGTCGATGATCGGGCACGCCATGGGCGCGGCCGGGGCGATCGAGGCGATCGCCACCGTCGCGGCGTTGGCGCACGGGGTGCTGCCGCCGACCCTCAACCGGCTCGGACCGGACCCCGAGATCGACCTCGACACCGTGCCCGACACGGCGCGGACGCAGGCGATCGACGTGGCGATGTCGAATTCCTTCGCCTTCGGCGGGCTCGACGTGTCGCTGATCTTCGGACGCGGCGAAGGCTGAGGCCCTACCGGTCGTCGGTGGACCCGCCTCGGGCGCGGGTCGCGACGGCGCGGCGATAGAGATCGAGGAGACGCGGACCGACGGCGGCGACGTCGTACCGCGTCACGTGGTCTCGTCCCCAGGCCCTGAGCGCGTCCAGGCGCGCGGGATCGGCGAGCAGGTCGGCGATCGTCGCGGCGAGCGCGGCGGCGTCGCCGGGCGGCACCAGCATCGCCGCGCCGGGGCCGGTCAGGACGCCGGCGTAACCGGGGTTGGCGGCCGCGACCACCGGGGTTCCCGCCGCCATCGCCGCGATCAGCACCAGACCGAAACTCTCGCCCCACGGCGCCGGCGCGATCAAGAGATCGGCCTCGGCGACGAGGCGGCGCGCGGTCGCGTCGTCCGGGGTCGGCACGATCTCGACGCTCGCGGACCATCGCGCCGCGAAGTCGCGCGCCATCGGCGCCAACTCGCCGCCGCCGGCGACGATCAGGTGCGGCGGGGTTTCGGCGCGTCGGCGCAGCACCTCCGGCCAGGCGTGGATCAGTACGTCGAGTCCCTTGCGCGCCTCGAAACGGCCGAGGAACAGCAGACGAGGCGCCGCCGCCGGATCCCGCGGCCCCGCCGCGCGGCCGGCGGCGCGCCAGGCGGAGAGATCGACGGTGGGCGGGACGATCTCGACCGGGTGGGCGGCGGAGGGCGGGGCGAGCAGCTCCGCGGCGCTCGGCGAGACCGCGATCGCGACCTCGAGACGGTTCCGCATCGCGCGGGCGACCGGGCCGAGGACGGCGGCGAGGAGACGGTCCTGCGGCGGCAGCGTCGGGTGGAAGGTCGCCACCGTCGGGCGGCGGAAGGCCCGCCACAGCCGCAGCGGCAACAGCGGCACGAAAGGGGTGTGGAGATGGACGACGTCGACGTGGTCGACGTCGAGGGTGCGTCGCGCCTCGGCGAGCTCGCGGCCGCCGACCCATGTGATCTCGAAGCGGGTGCCGGACAGGCCGATCCCGACGGCGCGGCCGAGCGGCGTCACCGGCGGCGTGCCGCCGCCGCCGTCGGGGCCGGGGGCGACGATCGCGGTGGGGTGGCCGGCGTCGGTCAGCCAGCGCGCGAGGTCCCGGACGTGGGTCTGGACGCCGCCGGGGCGGGCGGCCGAATAGGGGGAGACCTGGAGGATCCTCATGGGCGCGATCCCGGTCGTGGGGTTCGGGCGACGCTGGCGTCGTCGTGGCGGGGCCGCCTCGATCCGAACGGCGATCCCGTCTATAACCGCTTCGCTCCGCGGCGACCACCGGCCGGCGGGGCGGCGGGAGGGCGCCAATCGATGAAACCGATCGATCGTGTCGTCGAGATCTGGCTCGAACTGAGCGGCCGCAGTCGGCCGACCGGGGGGACGGGCGACCTGCGGGTGCTGTTCTACGGCGCCCCGGTCGACGATTTCTGGCGGCGCGCGCTGGAGGCGGCCTCGCCGGTGTGGCGGCGCCTGCCGGAGGTGTCGCGGGTCGCCTTCGTGCCGCGCCGGTTCGGCGACGGGCTCGTGCGCGCGGCCGGCGCCGACACGGTGGTGATCCCGCTGACCGAGGCGGATCTGCTGGTCTGCCCGCCGGGCGGGCGGCGTTCGGCGCCCTCGCCGGAGGTGGTCGAGTGCTTCCGCGACAAGCGCCGTTTCGCCGCCTGGGTCGAGGATCGCGGGCTCGGCGACGTCGCCGCCCTTCCGCTGCGGCTCGACGCGCCGTCGTCCTTTCCCTGTGTGCTCAAGCGGACGGACCAACGCAACGGCCGCGGCGTGGTGCGGGTCGACGGCCCCGAGGAGCTCGCGGCGCGACTGCGCGAGCCGGCCTGGAAGGGGCGGCCGGTGGTGCTGCAGGAATGGATCGACGGCGCCGAGGAATACGTCACGCATCTGGTCTGCGACGGCGGGCGGATCCGCTGGCATCGCACCTACGCCTATGGGCTGCGGGCCGGCGAAACCATCCGCAGCGACGCCCGGATCGAGACGAAGCGGCCGGTCGAGGTGTCGCCGGCCGACCTCGCCGACATGGCGCGGCTGCTCGAGCCGGTCGGCTACACCGGACCGTGCAACCTCAACTTCAAACGCCGGGCGAACGGCCGGATCGCCGTCTTCGAGATCAACCCGCGCTTCGGCGGCTCGTTGATGCGACCGGAAGGTCTCCCCGATCTCGCCGAAGCCCTCGCCCACCTCGTCGCGCAGGCGCGTGGGTGACGCCACGTCGTCGATCGGATCGGCCAGAGACTGGAAATCGTCCTACTTTCGTCGTAACCAGAGGCCATGTTTCCTCGGCGCCTCGCGAGCGGCGCCTCACATCGCTCGCGCCAACGACGAAGGAAAACCCCTCATGCGCCGCCATCGCCGCGCCAAGATCGTCGCCACCGTCGGACCGGCGAGTGCCTCGCCGGAGATGTTGAAGAAGCTGTTCTTCGCCGGCGTCGACACCTTCCGCCTCAACTTCTCCCACGGCACCCACGAGGGCCACGCCGAGGTGTTCGCGGCGATCCGCGCGCTCGAAGCCGAGACCGGCATGCCGATCGGCATCCTGCAGGACCTGCAGGGGCCGAAGATCCGGGTCGGCAAGATCGCCGGCGGCCGCTTCGCCGCCGAGGTCGGCGACCGGCTGCGCTTCGTCCTGGGGACCGACGAGGGGGGACCGGAGGCGATCCCGCTGCCGCATCCCGAGATCTTCGCCGCCATCGTCCCCGGCCACGATCTGCTGATCGACGACGGCCGGGTGCGCGTCCGCGCGACGTCGGTGGGGGCGACGGTGATCGAGGCCGAGGTGATCGTCGGCGGCACGATCTCCGATCGCAAGGGCGTCAACCTGCCGGGCACCGCACTCGACCTGTCGCCGCTGACCGCCAAGGATCGCGCCGATCTCGCCTTCGGGCTCGAACTCGGCGTCGACTGGGTGGCGCTGTCCTTCGTGCAGAAGGCGGCCGACGTGATCGAGGCGAAGGCGCTGATCGGCGGTCGCGCCGGCCTCGTCGCCAAGATCGAGAAGCCGCAGGCGCTCGACCACATCGACGACATCATTCGTCTCGCCGACGCCATCATGGTGGCGCGCGGCGACCTCGGGGTGGAGATCCCGCACGAGGACGTGCCGGGGCGGCAGAAGGAGCTGGTACGGGCCTGCCGTTCGGCGGTGACGCCGGTGATCGTCGCCACCCAGATGCTCGACAGCATGGTGGCCTCGCCGACGCCGACCCGCGCCGAGGCCTCGGACGTGGCGACCGCGATCTACGACGGTGCCGACGCGGTGATGCTGTCGGCGGAATCGGCGACCGGTTCCTATCCGATCGAGACGGTGGAGATGATGGATCGGATCATCCGCTCCACCGAGGGCCACAAGCTCTATCGCTCGATCGTCCAGGCGACCCAGCCGACGGTCGAGGACACGCCGCCGCACGCGGTCGCCGCCGCCGGCGCCGATCTCGCCGAGGCGGTGCATGCGCCGGTGATCGTCGCCTACACCTCGTCGGGCAACACCGCCGGGCGGATCGCCCGCAAGCGGCCGGCGCTGCCGATCCTGGCGCTGACGCCGTCGCAGGCGGTGTGCCGGCGGTTGCGGCTGATGTGGGGGGTGCACGCGGTGCCGTCGCGCTCGGTCGGCAACTTCGAGGCGATGGTGGCGCAGGCGGCGGAGGTCGCGCGCGCCCAGGGCTTCGCGGCGGCGCGCGACCACATCGTGGTGGTCTCCGGGGCGCCGGCCGGCCCCTCGGGCTCGACCAACAATCTGCGCGTCGTCGAGGTCTGACCGGCTCCGCGTCGCTACGGCTGACGCTCGGTCGCGCGCGGGGGTAGACTCCGCGCCCGACGATCGAACGGAGGCTCTCCATGCGCGCCATGGTCCTCGCCGCGCCGGGCACGGCGCTCGTTGCCGAAGACCGACCCGATCCGTTCCCCGGTCCCGGCGAGGTGCGGGTGAAGGTGACCGCCTGCGGCGTCTGCCGCACCGATCTCCACGTCGTCGACGGCGATCTCGCGCCGCATCGCGCCGCCATCGTGCCCGGCCACGAGGTGGTCGGCCGCGTCGACGCGGTCGGCGAGGGCGTGGTCGAGCCGGCGCTCGGGGCGCGGGTCGGGGTGGCGTGGCTCGGCCACACCTGCGGGCATTGCCCCTATTGCGAGAGCGGGGCGGAAAATCTTTGCGACGCGCAGCTCTTCACCGGCTGGGATCGCGACGGCGGCTTTTCCACCCACGTGATCGCCGATGCCGCCTTCACCGTGCCGCTCGACGGGCTCGACCTCGACGACGTCGCCGCCGCGCCGTTGATGTGCGCCGGGCTGATCGGCTGGCGCTCGCTGGTCAAGGCCGGCGAGGGGCGGGTGCTCGGGCTCTACGGCTTCGGCGCCGCCGCCCACATCCTGGCGCAGGTCGCGCGATGGCAGGGCCGGCGGGTCTACGCCTTCACCCGTCCCGGCGACGTCGAGGCGCAGGCCTTCGCCCGTTCGCTCGGCTGCGTCTGGGCGGGGGGATCGGACGCGCTTCCGCCCGAGCCGCTCGACGCGGCTATCCTGTTCGCGCCGGTCGGCGATCTGGTGCCGCAGGCGCTGAAGGCGGTCCGGAAGGGCGGCCGCGTCGTCTGCGGTGGCATCCACATGAGCGACATCCCCTCCTTCCCGTATCGGCTGCTGTGGCAGGAGCGCGAGGTGGTGTCGGTCGCCAATCTCACCCGCGCCGACGCGCGCGACTTCTTGGCGGTCGCCGCCGAGGCGAAACCGCACGTGGAGACCCGGGTCTATCCGTTGGATCAGGCGAACCGGGCGCTCGACGACCTGCGCGCCGGGCGGTTCTCCGGCGCGGCGGTGTTGGTGCCGTGAGGGAGTGGCGGGCGGGGGAGGGGCCCCGCCGCCGTCACGCCTCGATCGTCACCGGAATGCGACGGCGGCCGAAATGGCCGACCGCGTCGTCGAAGCGGCCGGCGATCGCGGTGCCGCACTTCGGACAGAAGCCGCCCTGCGCCAGGGTGTGGCGCTCGATCTCGTACCAGTCGCGCACGATCAGCGGCTCCCGGCAGTTCGGGCAGAAGGTGGTGTCGCCGTCGGCGTCGTGGACGTTGCCGAGATAGACGTAGGCGAGCCCCGCCTTCTCGGCGATCCGCCGCGCCCGGCGCAGCGTCTCAGGCGGGGTC
This sequence comes from Phyllobacteriaceae bacterium, assembly GCA_012517025.1. Classification (GTDB taxonomy): domain Bacteria; phylum Pseudomonadota; class Alphaproteobacteria; order Rhizobiales; family Ancalomicrobiaceae; genus Pinisolibacter. The sequence continues at coordinate 7,141 of JAAYVT010000749.1, forward strand.
GGGGCGACGTCGAGCATCTGGTGGGCGGGGTGGAAGGCGGAGAAGTGAAGCGGCACGTCGGTGCCGAGCTCGCGCGCCACCCATTCGGTCAACGCGGTCAGCTCCTCGTCGGAGTCGTTCTTGTCGGGGATCAGCAGCGTCGTGATCTCCAGCCAGACGTTCGTCTCCCGCTTCAAGTAGACCAGGGTGTCGAGCACCGGCTGGAGATGCGCGCTGGTCAGTTTGAAGTAGAAGTCGTCGGTGAAGCCCTTCAAATCGATGTTGGCGGCGTCGATCTTGGCATAGAAGGCACGGCGCGCCGCGTCGTGCATGTAGCCGGCCGACACCGCCACGGTCTCGAGGCCGCGCGCGTGAGCCGCGTCGGCGACGTCCATGGCGTATTCGAGGAAGATCACCGGGGCGTTGTAGGTGAAGGCGACCGAGCGGCAGCCGTGCCGAACGGCGGCGTCGGCGATCGCCTCCGGCGAGGCACGATCCATCAGCCGGTCCATGTCGCGGGTCTTGCTGATGTCGGCGTTCTGGCAGAAGCGGCAGGCGAGATTGCAGCCCGCCGTGCCGAAGGAGAGCACGCTCGAGCCGGGGTGGAAATGGTTGAGCGGCTTCTTTTCGATCGGGTCGATGCAGAAGCCGGACGACCGGCCCCAGGTCGTCAGCACCATGCGGTCGCCGTCGCGCATGCGCACGAAACAGGCGCCGCGTTGGCCGTCGCGCAGCTTGCAGTCGCGCGGGCAGACGTCGCACTGGATGCGACCGTCGTCGAGACGGTGCCAGAAGTCGGCGGGATGGAGATCGGTCGTCATGGCGCTTTCGGCCCGGCCTCGGGCTCGCTCCATTTCTCGACGTGATAGCGGGAGAGGCGGAGGTCGTCGGCCCAGAAGTCCGGCGGCAGTCCCGCCTTGCGTTTCAGATGCGCCAGGAACGCGCGCGGATCGGGCAGGTCGTCCCAGACCTGCGGCAGGAAGGTGCCGCGATGGCGGCCCCATTCGAGCACCAAGCCGTCGACGCCCGGGCGGATCTTCGCCAGCGCGTCGGCCTCGGAGACGACCGGCAGGGGTTCGAGCGGCGACAGCACCGAGACCTCGACGCGGATGCGGTCGAGCTCGTCGCGGGCGAGCGGGGGGAAGCGCGGGTCGTCGAAGGCGGCGGCGCGGGCGTTGGCGACGACGTCGTCGGCGAGCGCGCGGCGCGGCGCGAGGCTGCCGATGCAGCCGCGCAATTCTCCCCCCTCGGTCAGGGTGACGAAGGCGGCGCCCGGTTCGGCGAGGCGGGGCGTCGACCGGCCGAGCGGCGGCGCGGCGCCGGTCGGGCGGCCGAGCGCCTCGGCGATCGCGCCACGGGCGAGGACGAGCAGGGTGGCGCCGAGGAGGTCGGCGGAGACCGGTGTCGCGGTCGGTGCGGGAGACGGGGTCATGGTGTGGACCCTCCGGGTTCGACGAATTCGAGGGCGGCGTAGCCGACGACCCGGCGGCGATCACCGGCGGTGTCGCCGGAGTTGCAGCGGGCGAGCAGTCGCGGCGTCAACCCGTGCCGGCGGGCGGCGAGGAGCAGGCCGTCGATCGGCAGCGCGCCGCAGGCCTGATCGAAGCTGCGGAGCAGCTCGCCGTGCAGGATCTGCTCGACGGTGGCGCAGTCGATCCGCTCCGCCGCGGCGTAATCGAGATAATGCGACAGGTCGGAGCTGATCACGATCAGCGTTTCCGGCCCGCCCCACAGCACCTCCAGCACCTCGGCGATCTCGTCGGGCGTGGTGTCGCCGACGGCGAGAGGCACCAGCGCGAAGTCGTCGAGAACGGCCTGCAGGAAGGGCAGCTGAACCTCCAGGGAATGTTCGAGCGCGTGCGCGTCGCCGCACACCACCACTTGCCGCAGCTCGGCGAGCCGGCGGATCGAGGCGGCGTCGACGCGCACCTCGCCGAGCGGGGTGGCGAAGCCGTCGGCGTCGGGCAGCGCCAGCCCGCGCACCGGCACCCGATGCACCGGGCCGAGCAGCACCACCCGCCGGATGGTTGCGGCGTGCGGGCGCAGGCGGGTGTAGGCGGCGCCGGCGACCGCACCGGAATAGACCCAGCCGGCATGCGGAACGATCAGCGCCTTGGGCGGCGCGGCGTCCGCCGAGGCGTCGGCGGGCGGTGTCAGTTCGTCGACGGTGTGCCGCAGGATCGCGGCGTCGGCCGGATAGAAGGTCCCTGCCACGGCGGCTCGACGGATCATGGCTCGATGCCCGTGTTCGATGCGTTTCGCGCGATCGTCGCTCGCGGCGGATCCGAGCGTCGTGACGACGGGGATCGGCGCGAGGGGGGCGTGCCGCGGCGTGCGACGGCTCGGTTCGCGACGTCGGCGGCGACGGACTTCGCCGAAGCCGAATATGGGAACGCGGCGAGGGAATTGAAAGATCGCCGGAGGTCGGGGGACGGCCGGTGTCCGGCGCGGGCGGGCGTCGCATCGGGGGCCGGGCGAGCCCCGGCGGCGACGTCGCACCGTCCGCTCGTCCGCGTCGACGCGACGTTGTCGTCACGCGGTCCGGTGGTGTACTCGAAGAGAAGAGAGAATAATTCAGTGTTTACGTGTTAAATATCGTAAACAACTTAACGTGTTCAAACAAAACGCGATGTTGCACAGTTTTTGATCTTGTCGTCTCGGAGGTTCAGACTACGTTGTCCGAGTGATTTCGGATCGTGCCCGAAGAAAGACGACGGCATCTCTCGCTGCCAGACGGTGGTGCGTAGGTTCTTCGTGCGTCGAGTGGACGCATGGGGTGGTCCGAACCATGTCGAAATCGTCGTCGCGGGGTCGTGGTCGATGTCGTGTGATGTCGTCGAGGAAGTCGTTCACGTCTCCAATGCCCGCGCCGTCGGCGGCGACCGGCTCGCTGCGCGCTGCGCGGGAGTGCTGTCGCCCGAACGGTTCGCGGAGGCCGCCGCCGAGATCGTCGGTTGGCCGGGATACGCGCCGACGCCGCTGCCGGCGCTGCCGGGGCTGGCGCGCCGGCTCGGGATCGGCGCTCTGCACTACAAGGACGAATCCGGTCGCTTCGGTCTCGGCAGCTTCAAGTCGCTCGGCGGCGCCCATGCGGTGTTCCGTCTGCTCGGGCGGGAGATCGTGCGGCGCGGCGCGACGGCGACCCCGCCGAGCCGGGCCGATCTCGTCTCCTCGCGCTTCCGCTCGATCGTCGCCTCGATCACCGTCACCTGCGCCACCGACGGCAACCACGGCCGCTCGGTCGCCTGGGGGGCGAAGCTGTTCGGCTGCCGCGCCGTGATCTACGTGCAGAAGGACGTGACGCCGGCGCGCCGCGAGGCGATCGCCGCGCTCGGAGCGACGGTCGTGCGGGTCGAAGGTACCTACGACGAGGCGGTGCGCCGGGCCGACGCCGATGCCGCGCAGAACGGTTGGTTCGTCGTTTCCGACACCTCCTATCCGGGCTACGTCGACGTGCCCTGCGACGTCATGGCCGGCTACGGCGTGATGGCCGGCGAGGTGATCGCGGCGCTTTCCGAGCCGCCGACCCACGTCTTCCTGCAGGTCGGGGTCGGCGGTCTCGCCGCCGCCGTGATCGCCCGCACCGTCGAGGCATGGGGCGCGGCGCGGCCGCGGTTCGTCTCGGTCGAGCCGAAGACCGCCGCCTGTCTGCTGCCGTCGCTTTCCGCCGGCCGGCGGATCACCGCCGAGGGCGGGCTCGACACCGTCATGGCCGGGCTCGCCTGCGGCGAGGTCTCGCTCACCGCCTGGGAGATCCTGGAGGCCGGCATCGACGACGCGCTGGCGATCGACGATGCGGTGGCGATGCGGGCGATGCGCCTCCTCGCCGACGGCGAACCGGCGATCGTCGGCGGCGAATCCGGCGTCGCCGGCCTCGCCGGGCTGATCGCGGCGGCCGAAAGCCCGGCCCTCGCCCGCGCCCTCGGGCTCGATCCGACCACCCGGGTGGTGGTGTTCGGCTCGGAGGGGGCGACCGATCCCGCCGTCTACCGCCGCATCGTCGGACGCGACGCCGCATGAACCACCCGATCGCCTCCGGCATTCGCGCCGGGAGCTCCCGCAACCGCCGAGGAACCGTCGTCGCATGTCGAGAATCGTGAAGGTCGCCGCCGCCCAGCTCGGGCCGATCCAGAGAGCCGACAGCCGCGCCTCGGTGATCGGCCGTCTCCTCGCCCTGATGCGCGAGGCGAAGTCGATGGGCGCCGACGTCGTCGTCTATCCCGAACTGGCGCTCTCCGCCTTCTTCACCAAGTGGTACATCCCCGACGACGCGGCGCTCGAGGCGGAGTTCTTCGAGCGCGAGATGCCGGGGCCCGACACCCGCGTGCTGTTCGAGGAGGCCGCGCGCCTCGGCATCGGCTTTCATCTCGGCTATGCCGAGGTGACGGTCGAGGCCGGCGTCAAGCGCCGCTTCAACACCGCGATCCTGGTCGACGCGACCGGCCAAATCGTCGGCAAATATCGCAAGATCCATCTGCCCGGCCATCCCGACTACCGCCCCGAATACCCGATCCAGGATCTCGAGAAGATGTATTTCGAGATCGGCGATCTCGGCTTTCCGGTGTTCGACGTGTTCGGCGGCGTGATGGGCATGTGCATCTGCAACGATCGCCGCTGGCCGGAGACCTACCGGGTGCTGGGGTTGCAGGGGGTCGAGATGATCTTCTGCGGCTACAACACGCCGATCCACAATCCGATGGCGGCGTCCGAGGACCACCTCCAGAACTTCCAGAACCTGCTGCCGATGCAGGCCGGCGCGTATCAGAACGCCAGCTGGGTGGTCGGCGTCGCCAAGTGCGGCGTCGAGGACGGCTGGGAGATGATCGGGCAGAGCTCGATCATCTCCCCTTCCGGAGAGATCGTGGCGATGTGCAGCACGCTCGAGGACGAGATCGCCTTCGCTCGCTGCGACCTCGATCGCACCGCCGTCTACAAGCACGCCGTGTTCGATTTCGCCGCCCATCGGCGGCCCGAGCACTACGGCCTGATCACGTCCCGCAAGGGCGCGATCTCCCCCTTTCCCCGCACGGACCGCCCGACCGAACGGACCGTTCCGGCTCATCACGACGAGGAGTGAGACATGATCCGCGGTATCAAGACGGCCCTCGCGGCCCTGGCCATCGCCACCCTGTCCTGGACGCACGCCGGTCCGGCTCGCGCCGCCGATCTGGTGGTGGCGACCGACACCGCCTTCGTGCCCTTCGAGTTCCAGGAGAACGGCAAGTACGTCGGCTTCGACATCGACATTCTCGACGCCCTGACCAAGCGGGTCGGCGTCACCTACGAACTCCGTCCGATGGACTTCAACGGCATCATCCCGGCGCTGCAGACCGGCAGCATCGACATGGCGGTGGCCGGCATGACGATCAAGTCGGAGCGGATGAAGGTGGTCGACTTCTCCTATCCCTACTACGACACCAGCGTGCGCATGATGGTGTCGTCGAAGAACACCACCATCAATTCCGCCGAAGACATGAAGGGCAAGGTCGTCGCCGTGAAGACCGGCACCACCAGCGTCCAGATCGCGCAGAAATACGGCGCGGCCGAGGTCAAGCAGTTCCCGAACATCGACGGCGCCTATCTCGAGGTGCGGGCCGGTCGGGCGGACGTGGCGATCTACGACGCGCCGAACGTGCTCTATTACATCAAGACCGCCGGCAACGGCGAGGTGAAGGCGGTCGGTCCGGCGATGGAAGCGCAGACCTACGGCATGGCCTATCCGATCGACAGCAAATGGCGCAAGAAGTTCGACATCGCGCTGTTGCAGATGATCGAGACCGGCGAATACGCCACGATCTACGAGAAGTGGTTCGGCAAGAAGCCGAACTGATCCCATCCGAGGCGCGTCGGCGGGTTTCCCGCCGGCGCCGCCGCGACCGACGGAGGCATGAGCGGTGACGAGTTTCGATCCGAGCGTGGTGGTGGAGGCGTTGCCCGACCTGATGCGGGGTACCGCCCTCACCATCGAGATCACCGCCCTCGGGCTCGTCGGCGGGTTCGTGCTGGGGGTGGCGGCCGGCATCGCCCGCGCCGGCCACGTGCGTCTGGCCGGCCTGATCGCCTCCGCCTACGTCGCGCTGATCCGCGGCACGCCGTTGGTCGTGCAGGTGATGTTCATCTATTTCGCGCTGCCGCTGGCGGTCGGCCTGCGCATCGATCCGATGTCGGCGGCGGTCGGCGCCATCGCCATCAACGCCGGCGCCTACATCGCCGAGGTGGTGCGTGGCGCCATCGTCTCGGTCGATCGCGGCCTGATCGAGGCCGGCCTCGCCCTCGGCGTCTCGCCGCGGCGGGTGCTCGCCACCGTGGTGTGGCCGATCGCCTTTCGCCGCATGCTGCCGGCGCTCGGCAATCAGTTCATCATCAGCCTCAAGGACACCTCGATCCTGATCGTCATCGGCGTCGGCGAACTGACCCGGCGCGGCCAGGAGATCATCGCCACCAACTTCCGGGCGATGGAGATCTGGTCGGCGGTGGCGATCATCTACCTGATCCTCACCGCCACCCTGGCGCTCGTCCTGCGCCTCGTCGAGAAGAGGATGCGCATCCTATGAGCATGGTCGAATTCCGTGGCGTGACCAAGACCTACGGCGCCATCACGGTGCTGAAGGACTTCGACCTCGCCGTCGAGGAGCGCGAAGTGGTGGTGGTGATCGGCGCCTCCGGCTCGGGCAAATCCACCATGCTGCGTTGCATCAACGGGTTGGAGGGCATCGACGGCGGCCACCTGATCGTCGACGGCCGCGATCTCGCCGATCCGCTGGTCGACGTGCGCCAGGTGCGGCTCGAGGCCGGCATGGTGTTCCAGCAGTTCAACCTGTTCCCGCATCTGACGGCGCTCGACAACGTCGCCTACGGCCCCCGCCACGCTCGCGGCGCCACCAAGGCGGAGGCGCGGGAGATCGCCCGCGAGCTCCTCGCCAAGGTCGGCCTCGCCGATCGCGCCGACCATTATCCCGACCAGCTCTCCGGCGGTCAGAAGCAGCGGGTGGCGATCGCCCGGGCGCTGGCGGTGAAGCCGCGGCTGATGCTGTTCGACGAGGCGACCTCGGCGCTCGACCCCGAGCTCAAGGGCGAGGTGTTGACGGTGATGCGGCTTCTGGCGGAAGAAGGCATGACCATGGTGGTGGTGACCCACGAGATGGGCTTCGCCCGCGACGTCGGCACGCGGCTCGTCTTCATGGAGGGCGGCGTCGTGCTCGAGGACGGGCGGCCGAGCGATCTGCTCGACCGACCGGAAAGCGAGCGGCTCAGAGCCTTCCTGCGTCACACCCGCGACGACGGCGCGAGCGCCGACGGGGGGCGTCGATGACCTCGTTCGGCGTACCGCCGGACGAGGAGACGATGAGCGACGACGACGGCACGTCCCGCGACGGCGGGCTCGACGATCTCGGCAACCGGCTGCGGCTGTTGCGACTGGCGCGCGGCCTGTCGCAACGCGAGCTGGCGACCCGGGCTGGGGTGTCCAACGCCGTCATCTCGCTGATCGAGCAGAACAAGACCAACCCGTCGGTCGGCCTCCTGAAGAAGGTGCTCGACGGGTTGCCGCTCTCGATCGCCGAATTCTTCTCCACCCCGGTGGAGACGGCGGAGAAGGTGTTCTTCGCCGCCGACGAGCTGCAGGAGATCGCCGGCGGACGGATCAGTTATCTGCTGGTGGGCTCGGGCGTCGCCGGGCGGCAGATGCAGATCCTGCTCGAGCGTTACGCCCCCGGCGCCGACACCGGCGAGAGCCTGTTCTGCCACGAAGGCCAGGAGGGCGGGGTGATCCTGCGTGGCCGGCTGGAGGTCACGGTCGGCAGCCAGCGTCGGGTGCTCGGCCCCGGCGAGGCCTATTATTTCGACAGCCGCCTGCCGCATCGCTTCCGCACCGTCGGCGAGGAGGAGGTGGAGTCGGTTTCGGTGTGCTGTCCGCCGAGCTTCTGAGCGGCGGACGGATCCGCAAGTCCGCTCGGACGAACGTCCTCCGCGGAGGGGAATACGGCGGCGCTCGGAGGCGCCGCCGGGGAGATCAGGCGGCCTCGCCTCGGCTCTTCAAGATGTCGAGGGCGACGTCGATGATCATGTCCTCTTGGCCGCCGACCATGCGGCGGCGGCCGAGCTCGGCGAGGATGGTGCG
>JAAYVT010000750.1 GCA_012517025.1 Phyllobacteriaceae bacterium
ACTTCTGCGGCGCGCCGATCGTCATGAACATGCTCAACAACGCGCCGGCCGCGATGAAGGAGCGGGTGAACCACTCCGTCAAGGCGATGGTCGCCGGCGCCGCACCGCCGGCCGCGGTGATCGCCGGCATGGAGCGGATGGGCTGGGAAGTCACCCACGTCTACGGCCTGACCGAGGTCTACGGCCCGACCATGCTCAACGTCTGGCAGGACGAATGGAAGGACCTCGACATCGACGCCAAGGCGACGGTCGAGGCCTTCGAAGGCGGTTGGTTCCACACCGGCGACCTCGCGGTCTGGCATCCCGACGGCTACGTCGAGATCAAGGACCGCTCCAAGGACATCATCATCTCCGGCGGAGAGAACATCTCCTCGATCGAGGTCGAGGACGTGCTCTACAAGCATCCGGACATCATGGAGGCGGCGGTCGTCGCCCGTCCGGACGAGAAGTGGGGTGAAACCCCCTGCGCCTTCGTCATGCTGAAAGACGGCGCCGACACGTCCGAGGCCGATCTGGTCGGCTTCTGCCGTCAGCATCTCGCCGGCTTCAAGATCCCCAAGACGTTCGTCTTCGGGGCGCTGCCGAAGACCTCCACCGGCAAGATCCAGAAGTTCATGTTGCGCGCCCAGGCGAAGGAACTCTGATCTCCCCGGTCGCCGGTGGACCCTGCCGCCGGCGACCGTTTCCACTGTGAGATCGATCGCGGCGGCCGGCGGAGCCCGAAACTCCGCCTCCGCGACGATGGTCGATCGGACGCCGGCTCGCGCCGGCGCCTCTTTCTTCTCGAACGGAGTTCCTCCATGTCGGATTACGTCGCGCCGCTCCGTGACATCCGCTTCGTCCTCGACGAAGTCGTCGATCTGCCGAAGATCGCCACCTTGCCCGGCTACGAGGAGGCGACCGCCGACCTCGTCGGATCGATCCTCGAGGAGGCCGGCAAGATCGCCGCCGGCGTCGTCGGCCCGCTGAACCAGATCGGCGACGAGGTCGGGTCGACCTGGGCGAAAGGCGACGTCACCACTCCCGAAGGCTGGTCCGACGCCTGGAACGCGCTGGTCGAGGGCGGCTGGAACGGCCTGCCCTTCCCGGCCGAATGGGGCGGCATGGGCCTGCCGCAGGTGCTGAACCTCGCGGTGCAGGAGATGTGGCAGTCGGCCAACATGGCCTTCGCGCTGTGCCCGATGCTGACGCAGGGCGCCGTCCATGCCATCGAGCTGTTCGGCTCGGAGGAGCAGAAGGCGAAGTATCTGCCCAACATGGTCTCCGGCGTGTGGACCGGCACCATGAACCTGACCGAGCCGCAGGCCGGTTCCGACCTCGCGGCGGTGCGCTCCAAGGCGGTGCCGGAGGGCGATCTCTACCGGATCTCCGGCCAGAAGATCTTCATCACCTACGGCGAGCAGGACCTGACCGAGAACATCGTCCATCTGGTGCTGGCGCGTCTGCCCGACGCCCCGCCCGGCGTGAAGGGCATCTCGCTGTTCGTGGTGCCGAAGGTGATGATCGGCGAGGACGGCTCGCTCGGCGAGCGAAACGACGTCCACTGCGCCTCGATCGAGCACAAGCTCGGCATCCACGGCTCGCCCACCGCCGTCTTGGTGTTCGGCGAGAAGGGCGGCGCGCTCGGCGAGCTGATCGGCCTGCCCAATCGCGGCCTCGAATACATGTTCACGATGATGAACCACGCCCGGCTGAACGTCGGCCTGCAGGGGCTCGCCATCGCCGAACGGGCCCATCAGCAGGCCCTCGCCTATGCCCGCGAGCGCGTCCAGGGCAAGCCGGTGGGGTGGCGCGAGGCGAACGTTCCGCCGATCGTCCATCACCCCGACGTCGTCCGCATGCTGGTGTCGATGAAGACCCGCATCGAGGCGATGCGCGGCCTGCTCTACACCGTCGCCGCCGCCCACGACCTCGCCCACGCCCATCCGGACGCCGACGCACGCAAGAAGGCGCAGTTCGAGGTCGACCTGTTGACCCCGGTCGCCAAGGGCTGGTCGACCGAGACCGGCCAGGACGTCACCTCGCTCGGCGTGCAGGTGCACGGCGGCATGGGCTACATCGAGGAGACCGGCGCCGCTCAGCATCTGCGCGACGCCCGCATCACCACCATCTACGAGGGGACGACCGCGATCCAGTCGAACGCGCTGGTCGGTCGCTCGGTACTGCGCGACGGCGGTGTCTCGGTCAACGCTTGGCTCGACGAGCAGACGGCGGTCGCCACCGCCCTCTCCGCTCATGCCGGCCTCTCCGATCTCGGCCTCGCGCTGACCGGCGCGATCGCCACCGCGCGCGACGCGGTCGCTTGGCTGGTCGAAGCCAACGGACGCGATTCGCGGCTGCCCTTCGCGGTCTCGGTGCCGTTCCTGATGCTGACCGGCGCCCTCTGCGGCGGCATCGTGCTCGGCCGGGCCGCGCTCGCCGCCGACGCCAAGATCGCCGCCGGCGACGATCACGACGGGTGGTACGCCGCCCGGATCGCCCTCGCCCGCGCCTACTTCGGGCAGACCCTGCCCGACGTCGACGCCCGTTGGGCGACGATGCGCGACGGTGGCGAAGCGGTGCTCGCCGTCGACCTCGCCCATCTGTGACGAGACGCCCGCCCGGTCCGCCGGGCGGGTTCCCCTTCGAGGCTCGAGACGACGTGCCGAAGCGGTTCGGCGCGCGGGAGGTCGCATGCACGACATTCGCACGCGGTCGGTCGTCCGTCGTTCGCCGCCGCGCCAGATGGTCGAAAGCCATCCGCGCCCACGCGGCGATCTCATCGACGTATTCGCGCGTCTGCTGCCGGGCGTGGTGGTGCCGCCGGCGACCTTTCGCTCGGAGACCGCGCTCGCCGGTCAACTGCGCGTCGATCCGCGCCGCATCCGCGAAATTCGCGGTGCCCGTCTGGTCGCCCCCGCCCGGGTCGGTCGCGGCTGGGTCTATGGTCCGGAGGAGATCCGCACCCTGTCGGTGATGCTGGCGCTCTGCCGGCTCGGGGCGACGCTGCCCGACCTCGAAGCCTTCTTCGCAGGAAGCCTGCGCGGGCCCGACCATGGCGACGACGGATCGTCGCGCTCGCCGGTCGGCCTGTGCGCCGCCTTCTGCCGGCGCTTGGAAAGCCGGATGGAGGAGGAGATCGCCCGGCTGCGCGCCCTCGAAGCGCTGTTCGAAGCCGCGCCCGACGAACGTCCGTCACCCGAGGCGAGCCGCGACATCCGACCTTCGGTCTCGGAAACCATTGTGAAATAAAGAATTTTCGCTTCCGTCTGAACACGCGTCAACCAAACGTCAACCTCGCCGCGCGACAGTCTCGCCGAGGTTGTTGGGCCGCGCCGGAGGCGAAGAATGGTTCGTGTTGCTCAAATCGAACGGGTCACCGAGAGCGCCCGTCGCGACGCGCGCCGCCATGCGCGCGTCACCGTCGATCTCGAGGCGAAATGCCTGTTCGAAGATCGGCGCGAGATGATCTGTCGTGTCGTCGACATGTCGGTGGGCTGTGCCGCGGTGGAGGCGCCGGCGATCGGCGATCCGCGCGAACGCGTCGTCGCCTACGTCGAGGAGATCGGACGGCTGGAGGGGCGCATCGTCCGCCGCTTCTCCGGCGGCTTCGCGCTGCACTACGAAGTTTCGCCGGCGCGACGCGACAAGCTCGCCGACCGTCTCACCTGGATCGTCAATCGGGCGGCGCTCGGCCTTTCCGAGGAGCGGCGGCACGATCGGCTGGTGCCGGTGGCGCCGTGGTCGCGCCTCGTCCTCGCCGACGGCTCGGCGGTGCGTTGCCGCATCCTCGACGTCTCGGCGTCCGGGGCGGCGGTGCGCGCCGAGGCGGCGCCGGCGCTCGGGGCGACGGTGTTCCTCGGCCGGATGAGCGGCAAGGTGGTGCGGCGCAGCGACGCCGGCCTCGGCATCGAGTTCGACCGGCTGCAATCCGACCGCACTCTGATCGATCGCTTCGGCCGACTTCAGGCGAGTGGATCGTAACCGCCGGGCGTCGCCTCCGGCGGGTCGGTTTCCGCGGCCGCCCCGACCGTCCGCCCGCGCACCTCGCGGATGTACCGGCCGGCCTTGGCGCGGAAATGATCGAGCGCCTTGTCGGGCACCCGGATCTGCAAGGACACCGTGTCCTCGCAGTCGCGCCGCTCGATCACCTCGGTGTGGCGATGCAGCCAGGCGACCAGCTCGCCGTCGGCGACCGGGATTTCGACCCGAAACACGGTGCGGTCCCGGTTCAGGCGGTCTTCGATCAGGGTGAGCAGCGCCGCCATGCCGTCGCCGGTGATCGCCGAGACCGGCAGCGCCGTCGGGGCGTCGAGCGACGGCCGACCGCCCTCCTCCAGCAGCTTGGCGCGGTGATCGGGATCGAGCTTGTCGATCTTGTTCCACACCTCGATCATGCGATCGCGGTCTTTGGGATCGATGTCGAGCTGGGTCAGCACCGTCTCGACGTCGTGCGCCTGAGCGGCGCTGTCCTCGTGGGCGATGTCGCGAACGTGCAGGATCAGATCGGCCTCGATCACCTCCTCGAGCGTCGCCCGGAAGGCCGCGACCAGCGTCGTCGGCAGGTCGGAGACGAAACCGACGGTGTCGGAGAGGATGATGTCGCCGCCGTGCGGCAGGCGCACCTTGCGCAGCGTCGGGTCGAGGGTGGCGAACAGCAGGTCCTTGGCGAAGACGTCGGCCTCGGTCAGCCGATTGAACAACGTCGACTTGCCGGCGTTGGTGTAGCCGACCAACGCCACCACCGGATGCGGCACCTTCTTGCGGTTCTTGCGATGCAGGGCGCGGGTACGGGCGACCTGTTCGAGCTCACGCTCGAGCTTGGCGATGCGCTCCTGCAGCATCCGCCGGTCGGCCTCGATCTGGGTCTCGCCGGGGCCGCCGAGGAAGCCGAAACCGCCGCGTTGGCGCTCGAGGTGGGTCCAGGAGCGGACCAGCCGGCTCTTCTGATAGGTGAGATGGGCGAGCTCGACCTGGAGGCGACCCTCTTTGGTGTGCGCCCGCTCGCCGAAGATCTCCAGAATGAGGCCGGTGCGATCGAGCACCTTGGCCTGCCATTCCTTCTCGAGATTGCGCTGCTGGATCGGCGACAGCGGATGATCGACCACCACCAGCTCGATCTTTTCCGCCTCGATCAGCGCCTTGGCTTCCTCGAGCTTGCCTTGCCCGAGCAACGTCGCCGGCCGCGCCTCGCGCAGCTTGACCGGGAAATCGGAGACGACGTCGAGTTCGATGGCACGGGCGAGCCCCACCGCCTCCTCGCGACGAGCGTCGAGCGAGCGGGTGGACGAGGGCGCGTCCGCCGCCTCGCCGCGCGCCGGCTTCTCGGTTCGCCACGGCACCACCACCAAGGCGCGCGTCGGCGCCTCGTCGCGCGCCACGCCCTTGCGGGCGCGAGCGTTGCGACGTTCGGTGAAGTCGGAGGAGTCTTCGTCGTCTTCGATGTCGATCAAGAGCGGGATCGCCTCGTCGTCGGGATTGCGGTCGGATCCGAGAGGATCCCACCGGCCCCTCGCGCGATCAAGCCTCGTCGGCGGGTTCGAACAGCTGCACCGGACCGC
>JAAYVT010000751.1 GCA_012517025.1 Phyllobacteriaceae bacterium
ACCTCGACATCATCCGCGACTACGATCCGAAATACATGATCATCCTGGCCGGTGATCACATCTACAAGATGGACTACGAGAAGATGCTGCAGCAGCACGTCGAGGCCGGTGCCGACGTGACGATCGGCTGCCTCGAGGTGCCGCGCGAGGAGGCGACCGGCTTCGGCGTCATGCACGTCGACGAGCACGATCGCATCATCGCCTTCGTCGAGAAGCCGAAGGATCCGCCGCCGATGCCGGGCAAGCCGGATCGGGCGCTCGCCTCGATGGGCATCTACGTGTTCGAAGCTTCGTTCCTGTGGGACCAGCTCGAACGCGACGCCGCCGACCCGAATTCCAGCAAGGACTTCGGCAAGGACATCATTCCCTACATCGTCAAGCACGGTCGCGCCGTCGCCCACCACTTCTCGCAGTCCTGCGTCAAGTCGCGGGCCGAGGCGCAAGCCTATTGGCGCGACGTCGGCACGGTCGACGCCTATTGGGAAGCCAACATCGATCTGACCGACGTGGTGCCGGAACTCGACCTCTACGACAACGACTGGCCGATCTGGACCTACGGCGAAATCACGCCGCCGGCGAAGTTCGTGCACGACATCGACGGCCGGCGCGGCTCGGCGATTTCGTCGCTGGTGTCGGGCGGCTGCATCGTGTCGGGCGCGTCGCTGAAACGGTCGCTGCTGTTCACCGGCGTCCGGGTCCACTCCTATGCGAACGTCGAGAACACGGTGATCCTGCCGCACAGTTCGGTCGGGCGCGGGTGTCGGCTGACCAACGTGGTGGTCGACGCGCGGGTGCAGATTCCGGACGGTCTGGTGGTGGGCGAGGATCCGGAACTCGACGCCAAGCGGTTCCGTCGCACCGACAAGGGCATCTGCCTCATCACCCAACCGATGCTCGATCTGTTGAAGTGAGGGCGGCATGTCCGGCTTGAAGGCTCTGTCGGTCGTCTCCGAAATCTATCCCTTGATCAAGACCGGAGGTTTGGCGGACGTCGCCGGTGCCCTGCCCGGGGCGCTGGCGTCGCACGAGGTCGAGATGCGCACGGTGGTGCCGGGCTATCCGTCGGTGATGGCGGCGCTCGACGAGCACGAGACCGTCGTCGAGCTGGCGGAGCTGTGGGGCGGGAGGGCGCGCGTCCTGGCGGCGCGCGCCAAGGGGCTCGACCTGTTCGTGGTCGACGCGCCGCATCTCTACGCTCGGCCGGGCAATCCCTACCACGCCCCCGACGGCACCGACTGGCAGGACAATCCCTATCGCTTCGCCGCCCTGTGCTGGGTGGCGGCGCAGATCGGGCTCGGCTCGGTACCCGCCTTCGTGCCGCAGGTGGTGCATCTCCACGACTGGCAGACCGGTCTGACCGCCGCGCATCTCACCTACGACGGGCGGCGGCGGCCGGGGATCGTGATCACCATCCACAACCTCGCCTTCCAGGGCCAATACCCGTCGTCGATGCTGCAGGGGCTGGGGCTTCCCTGGTATTCGTTCGGCATGGACGGCGTCGAATATTACGGCAACATCGGCTTCCTCAAGGCGGGCCTGCAGTTCGCCGACCGGATCACCACGGTGTCGCCGACCTATGCCCACGAGATCCTGTCGCCGGAGTGCGGCATGGGGATGGAGGGGCTGCTCAAGGCCCGCAGTTCGGTTCTCTCCGGCATTCTCAACGGCATCGACGATACGGTGTGGAATCCGGCGACCGATCCGTTGCTGCCGGTGCACTACAGCGCCGCCGAGCCGCTCGGTCGCCTCGCCGCCAAGGCGGCGCTGCGCAAGCGGTTCCTGCTCGACGACAAGGCGCAGGGGCCGATCTTCGGGGTGGTCAGCCGGCTCAGCGATCAGAAGGGCCTCGACATGGTGCTCGAGGCGCTCGACACGATCCTGGCGGTCGACGGCCAATTCGTGCTGCTCGGCTCGGGCGACAAGGAGCTCACCGCGGGGTTCCATCGCGCGGCGTCGGTGCACCCCGGACGGATCGGCTGCGTCATCGGCTACGACGAGGCGCTCGCCCATCTGATCCAGGCCGGCTCGGACGCCCTCTTGGTGCCGTCGCGGTTCGAACCGTGCGGGCTGACCCAGTTGTGCGCCCTGCGGTACGGCGCGGTGCCGATCGTGACGCGGGTGGGCGGGCTCGCCGACACCATCATCGACGCCAACGAGATGGCGATCGATGCGGGTGTGGGCACCGGTCTGGTGGTGGCGCCGACCACGACGGAGGCGTTGGAGGAATCGATCCTGCGGGCGGCACGGCTCTACGCCGACGTGCCGACGTGGCAGAAGATCGTCCGCGCGGCGATGAAGTGCGACGTCTCCTGGACGCGGTCGGCGGGGCGTTACGCCAAGCTCTACCGCGATCTGGTGAAAGAACGGACGCCGTGAATCCTCGCCGGGCGGGGACCCGGCGCGGTCGAAGGGGAGGGGCATGAAGACAGGGACGATCGGCGTCGGTTCGCCGGAACCTCTCGGCGTGACGCTCGGAGGAGACGGCGTGAACGTCGCCGTGGTCTCGCGACACGCGACCGCGATCGACGTCTGCTTCTTCGACGCCGCCGACGCGGAGATCGCGCGTTTCCGTCTTCCCGGGCGCACCGGCGACGTCTTCCACGGTTTCGTCGAGGGGGTCGAGGCGGGCACCCGCTACGGCTTCCGCGCCAGTGGACCGTGGGCGCCGGAGCGTGGCCATCGCTTCAATCCGGCGAAACTCCTGGTCGATCCGCGTGCCACCCGCCTCGATCGGCCGTTTCGCCTCCATCCCAGCCTGTTCGACAATCGGATCTACGGGCAAGCCGCCGACGCCGTCGACAGCGCCCGACAGGTGCCGAAGGCGATCGTCGAGGCGGCCGCGCCGACGCGGGGCGCGACCGACCGGCCGCGGCGCGCGGCGCGCGACCGGATCGTCTACGAGTGCCACGTCCGCGGCTTCACCAAGCTGCACCCGCAGATTCCAGAAGCGTTGCGCGGCATCTTCGCCGGGCTCGGCCATCCGGCGGCGGTCGAACATCTGGTGCGGCTCGGCATCGACGTGGTCGAGATCATGCCGATCTGGGCGGGCATAGACGAGCGTCATCTGGTGCCGCTCGGCCTGCGAAACTATTGGAACTACAATCCGTTGGTGCCGTTCGCGGTCGACCCGCGGTTGGCGCCGGGCGGCTGGAGCGAGGTGCGGACGACGGTCGAGGCGCTTCAGGCGGCCGGGCTCGAGGTCATCCTCGACGTCGTGCTGAACCACACCGGCGAGAGCGATCACCTCGGCCCGACGGTCGGGCCGCGCGGCTTCGACAACGCCCTGTGGTACCGGCTCCGGCCGGACGACGCGTCGCGGTACGTCGACGATTCGGGCTGTGGCAACACCCCGGCGCTCGATCGCGAGCCGGTCGTCCGGCTCGGGCTCGACGCCCTGCGGTACGCCGCCGAGGTGGGCGGCTTCGACGGCTTCCGTTACGATCTGGCGACCGCACTGGGGCGGCGGATGAGCGGCTTCGACGCCGATTCGCCGTTCATGGTGGCGATCCGCAGCGATCCCGATCTGCGCGACCTGATCCATGTCGCCGAACCGTGGGACATCGGGCCGGGCGGCTATCGCCTCGGCGCCTTCCCCGCCGGCTGGCCGGAGTGGAACGACCGGTTCCGCGACACCATGCGGCGGTTCTGGCGCGGCGATCAGAGCATCGTCGGCGAGGTGGCGACGCGATTCGTCGGATCGTCGGACGTGTTCGCGGCGCGCCACCGGCGCACCTCGGATTCGGTCAACTTCATCACCGCCCACGACGGCTTCACCCTCGCCGACCTCGTCGCCTACGCGCGCAAGCACAACGAGGCCAACGGCGAGGCCAATCGCGACGGCACCGACGCCAACAATTCGTGGAACCATGGCGTCGAGGGGCCGAGCGAGGAGGCGCACGTGCGCGAGGCGCGCGGCCGCGACGTCCGCGCCCTGCTCGCCACCCTGCTGACCGCGCGCGGCACGCCGATGCTGTCGATGGGCGACGAGGCGGGCCGGTCGCAACACGGCAACAACAACGCCTATGCCCAGGACAACGCGCTGTCGTGGTTCGACTGGGCGGGAATGGACCGCGAGCTGTGCGACTACGTCGGCCGCCTGACCCGACTGCGGCGGGCCCATCCGGCGCTGCACGACGATCGCCCTCCGACCGGTGGCGCGATCGGCGACAGCGGCGTCGTCGACGTCGAATGGCGACGCTTCGACGGTGCGCCGTTCGGCCCCGGCGATTGGCACGACCCGGACAATTTCCGGCTCGTGGCGGTGCTGGCGGCGCCGACCGAGACCGGGGTCGATCGCGTGATCGTGGCGCTGGCGGTCGATCCGCGGCCGACGGTGTTCCTGCCGCCGCCGGCACGGCCGGGCATGCGCTGGCGGCTGGAGCTCGACAGCGCTCATCCGCGCCGCGAGGGCTTCGCCAGCCCGAAATTCGCCGTCGACGGCCGTTCGGTGACGATCTACGTCGAGGAGCCGGTGCCCGACGACCATCGCACCCGGCCGGTCGACACCGGAACGCTCGACCAGTTGGCGCGCGCCGCCGGCATCGCGCCCGACTGGTGGGACCTGACCGGCGCCACCCATCGGGTCGGCGACGACACCAAGCGGGCGATCCTCGCCTCGATGGGCTTCGCCACCACCACGCTCGGCGAAGCCCGCGACGCTCTCGATCGCCTGCAACAGGAGACGGTGCTGCGGCCGCTGCCGCTGTCGGCGACGGTGTTCGACGGTGGCAACCGCGAAGTCGGTCTGAGCGGCGCGGCGGTGCTCGGCGGTGGGCGGCTCAACCTCGTGGTCGAGCTCGAGAGCGGGGAGACCCGCGCCTTCGCCGTCGAACCCGGCGACGGGCGGGTCGCCAGCGTCGTCGCCGACGACGGTTGCAGCTATCAACGCCGGTTCGTGACGGTGCCGGCGCTGCCGATCGGACGGCATCGGCTGCGCGTCGAGGGCATCGAGGCGGCGACGGCGCTGACGGTGGCGCCGCGCACCTGCCATCTGCCGCCGGGGAGCCCGGATCGACGGGTGTTCGGCTTGGCCTCCCACCTCTATTGCCTGCGCCACGGCGGCGATCAGGGCATCGGCGACTTCACCACCCTCGGCCTCTTCGCCGAGGCGGCGGGAGCGGCCGGAGCGGCGACGATCGGCCTCAATCCGTTGCACGCGCTGTTTCCCGGCGATCGCGAGCGGGTCAGCCCCTATTCGCCGTCGGATCGCCGCTTCCTCGATCCGATCTTCATCGACGTGACGCGACTGCCGGCGGATTTCGCGGCGGGGATCGCCGCGGAAATGCCGCGGGCGGCGCTGGCGGCCTCGCACCTGCAGCAGGCGACGCACGTCGACTACGCGGCGGTGTGGGCGGCCAAGGACGCGGTGCTGCGCGCCGCCTTCACCACCTTCGAAGGCTTGGCCGGCGGCGGCGCGCATCCGCTCGTCGCCGAGTTCGACGCCTTCGTCGCCGCCGGCGGCGAGGCGCTGGCGCGGTTCGCCGCCTTCGAGGCGATCGCGGCGGTAACCGGGGCGTCGACCTCGACGGGCTTTCCGGGCGAACTGGCGCACGCGGATTCGCGCGGCGTGCCGGATTTCGTCGCGCGAAATCGCCGAGCGATCCGCCTGTCGCAGTTCCGGCAGTGGCTGGCGAGCCGGCAACTGGCGGAGGCGGCGGGGCGCGCCCGCAAGGCCGGGCTCGAACTCGGCTTCTATCGCGACCTCGCCGTCGGCTGCGCGCCCGACGGCGCGGAAGCCTGGGGGGCCGGCAAGCGGTTGATGCATCACGTCTCGGTCGGCGCGCCGCCGGATCCCTTCGCCGCCAACGGTCAGGTGTGGTCGCTGCCGCCGCTCGACCCGATCGAGAGCGCGCGTTCCGGCCACGCCGCCTTCGTCGAGCTGATCCGCGCCAACATGGCCCACGCCGGGGCGTTGCGGATCGATCACGTGCTCGGGCTGCGCCGCCTGTTCGTGGTGCCGGACGGGGCGAAGGGCTCGGAAGGGGCCTACGTCTCGCAGCCGTTCGAGGATCTGATCGGACAGTTGACCCTGGAGAGCCGGCGCGCGGGCTGCGTCGTCGTCGGCGAGGATCTCGGCGTGGTGCCGTGGGGGTTCCGCGAACGCATGGCCGAGGCGGCGGTGCTCTCCTATCAGGTGCTGTGGTTCGAGCGCGAGGGCGAGGGCTTCCGCTCACCGCGCAACTATCCGCCGCTCGGCACCGCCGTCGTCGGGTCGCACGATCTCGCCACCCTGGCGGGCTGGTGGGTCGGCGCCGACATCGACGAGGACCTCGGCCTCGGCCGCATGGCGGCGGAGGCGGAGGAGGGCGCCCGCGCCGGACGCGAACGCGAGAAGCGGATCCTGATCGACACCCTGATCGCCACCGGTCTGCTGGCGCGCGAGACCTACGGCGACGCCTTGCCGACGGGGCTCGACGACGCCGTCGCCGCCGCGGTGCACGGCTATGCCGCGCAGGGGCGCTCGATGCTGGCGCTGGTGCAGGCCGACGACGTCTCCGGCGAGGTCGAGAGGCTCAACCTGCCCGGCACCGATCGCGAGCGGCCGAACTGGCGCCGCCGCCTGTCGGTCGGGGTGGAGAAACTGCTCGACACCACGCGCGGCAAGGCGATCCTCGCCGCCGTGGCGGATCGCCGCATCGGCAAGGGCTGACCGGGCTTGCTCGGAATGTCGTCGTTGTGCATATTTTCTACACGACGCTCTCGAAGACTTCCGTGCGAAGCTCCCCGTCGGGGAGGCGTGACGCGTCGCCTCTCTGCCTCGGGAGATTCGAACTCATGAAGATTTCCGCAAGAAACCAGCTCGCCGGAACGGTCGTGACCGTGGTTCCCGGCATCACCACGGCGCACGTGACGGTCGACATCGGCGGCGGCAACGTCATGACCGCGGCGATCACCAACGAGTCGGCGAACGAGTTGGGCCTCGCGCCGGGGGCGAAGGTGACGGTGATCGTCAAGTCCTCGGACGTGATGATCGGGGTCGACTGATCGCGGCGCGGCGCGGGGCGAGGTCCCGCGCCACGACCGAGGTCGCGGGCGGGGGAAGCGGCACGGTGTTCTCGGCGCAAGAGTGGACGGCGATCGCGCTCTCCCTGAAGGTCGGAGCGATCGCCACCTTCGCCGCGTTGCCGGTGGCGATCGCGGTCGCCTGGGTCCTGGCGCGTGGACGTTTCCCCGGCAAGGCGTTGCTCGACGGGCTGGTGCACATGCCGTTGGTGCTGCCGCCGGTGGTCACCGGCTGGCTGCTGTTGCTCTCCTTCGGTCGTCGCGCGCCGATCGGCGGCTTTCTCGCCGACCATTTCGGCATCGTCTTCTCGTTCCGCTGGACCGGCGCGGCGCTCGCCGCCGCCGTCATGGGCTTTCCGTTGATGGTCAGGGCGATCCGCCTGTCGATCGAGGCGATCGACGTGCGCATCGAACAGGCCGCCGCCACTCTCGGCGCGCCGCCGTGGTGGGTGTTCGCCACCGTGACGCTGCCGCTGTCGATCCGCGGCATCGCCGCCGGTGCGGTGCTCGCCTTCGCCAAGGCACTCGGCGAATTCGGCGCCACCATCACCTTCGTCTCCAACATTCCCGGCCAGACCCAGACCATTCCGGCGGCGATCTACACCTACACCCAGACCCCGGGCGGCGATCTCGGGGCGCTGAAGCTGTCGTTGGTCGCCGCCGTGCTCGCCTTCGGCGCACTGGTCGCCTCGGAACTGGCGGTCAGCCGCGCCGGGCGCGAAGGGGGGCGGGCATGATCTCGGTCGACGTGCGGTTCGCCCGCTCCGACTTCGCGCTGGAGGCGGCGTTCGAGGGCGGGGCCGGGCTGACGGCGCTGTTCGGCCCGTCGGGCTGCGGCAAGACCACCGTCATCCGTCTGGTGGCGGGGTTGGAGCGACCGGATCGCGGCCGGATCACCTTGGGCGAGACGGTGTTGGTCGACACCGAGCGGCGGGTGAATCTGCCGCCGCACCGGCGCCGCATCGGCCTCGTCTTCCAGGACGCGCAGCTGTTTCCCCATCTCTCGGTGGCGCACAATCTCGCCTACGGGCGGTTCTTCACGCCGCGCGAGAAGCGCCGGGTGGACCGCGACGAGGTGATCGCGGTGCTCGGCATCGGCCATCTCCTCGACCGGCGGCCGGCGACGCTTTCGGGCGGTGAGCGCCAACGGGTGGCGATCGGCCGGGCGCTGCTCACCTCGCCGGAGCTGTTGCTGATGGACGCGCCGCTCGCCGCGCTCGACGATCGGCGCAAGCTGGAGATCCTGCCGTTCATCGAGCATCTGCGCGACGCCTTCGCGATCCCGATCCTCTACGTGTCGCACGCGGTCGAGGAGGTGGCGCGGCTCGCCGCGACGGTGGTCCGGATGGAGGCGGGACGCGTGGTGGCGATCGGCGCGCCGGGCGAGGTGTTGGCGCCGACGACCGCGGCGACCTCGACCGAGCGCTTCGCGACGGTGTCGGTTTTGACCGGCCGGATCGCGGCGGTCGATCCCGGTTACGGGGTGACGACGATCGATCATCCGGCCGGCCGCATCGTCGTGCCGGCGCTGCTCGGCCCGATCGGGGCGCGGCAGCGGGTGACTGTCGGCGCCACCGACGTGACGCTCGCCAAGGCCCGCTCGACCCAGACCAGCGTGCGCACCGCGCTCGCCGGCCGGATCGCCCGGGCCGCCGTCGACGGCGGCCCGTTCGCGCTGGTCACCCTCGACCTCGACGGCGGCGAGAAGCTCCACGCCTACGTGACGCGGCTCGGCTTCGACGAGCTCGGGGCGCGCGAAGGCGAGCCGATCACCGCCCTGATCAAGGCGGTGTCGATCGACGAGCGCGGCCTCGCCGGCGCCGAGCCGGCGCGGGGAGCGTCGGTCGGCGGCTGAAGGGCGTCAGTTCGGACGCCGCGCCGCGAGCAGGCGGAAGAGGGCGATCACTTCCGCCGGTGGCGCCTTTTCGAGGCGGCGGTATTCGCGACCGTCGTAGGTGCGCGTCATCCAACCGCCGTCGACGAGCTCGCGCCTGAGCAGGGCGTGATCCCCGAAGTCGTGCCGTTCGATGAGGCGGGCGTTGACCTCGCGCTCGTGCATCGCAGTTCGGGCCGGCAGATGCGACCACAGCACCCACAGGCAGTCCGGCCGGTGGCTCGCCTTGCCGGGCCAGCGCAGCAGCCGACCGGCGTCGTCGAAATAGCGCGCGATGCGGGCGAGCCGAGCGATGTCGATCGGCACGGCGGCGGGGTGCGGCGTCGCCAGCCCGTCGAGGGTCTCGGTTTGGGCGTGCAGGTGCTGGTAATTGCGGAAGCCGCCGGCGCGGGCGAGCATGTTGAGCAGCTCGACGTGACCCGGACGACCGTCGTGTTCGGCGAGTTCTCCGGCGAGCGCGCGGGCGAAGGCGGAGAGATCGGTCACGGTGAAGGGAAGAGGGGTTCTGGACATCGCTGATCCTCGCGATGTGCCGCGCATCCCGGACGGGACTTCGATGGTCGCCCTTGTCGATGCGGCACGAGGAGCGTGTCGATCGCGGATGCTCTGGAGCAGGTTCAGCATGCCCCTTTCGGGGTGGCGACGCCTCGGTGAACTGCCGACCGGGCGTCCTGCATAGCCCCGCCGCGCCGTCTCGGCAAGAGACGACGACGGGGAGGCGCGGTCGGCGCCTCCCCGCGAGGGATCGGGGACGGGCTCAGTGGGCCCCGAGCAACGCCAGCATGATGCCGCCGGAGATCGCGGTGCCGAAGACGCCGGCGAGGTTCGGACCCATGGCGTGGTAGATCAGGAAGTTCTCCTTGTCGTCGCGGAGCGCCACGATGTGGCTGACCCGGGCGGCGATCGGCACCGAGGCGATGCCGGCCGAGCCGAGGAGCGGGTTGATCTTCTCCTTCAGGAAGAGATTCATGATCTTGGCGCCGATCACGCCGGAGCCGGTGCCGAACACGAAGGCGATCAAGCCGAGGGCGACGATCTCCAACGTGTCGAGGGTGAGGAAGCGGTCGGCCGACATGGTCGAGCCGATCGCCAGTGTCAGGCAGACGATGATGACGTTCATCAGATCGTTGGCGGCGGTCTTGGCGAGCCGGTCGACCACGATCACCTCGCGGAACAGGTTGCCGAGCATCAGCATGGTGATGAGGGGCGCGACCGGCGGGAAGAACAGGTTGACGACGACGCCCATCACCAGCGGGAAGGCGATGCGCTCGAGCCGCGTCACCTTGCGCGACTGGCGCATGCGGATCTTGCGTTCCTCGGGCGTGGTCAGGGCCCGTATCACCGGCGGTTGGATCAGCGGCATCAACGCCATGTAGGAATAGGCGGCGACCGAGATCTGCGGCAGCAGGTGCGGCGCGAGCTTGATCGTCACGAAGATCGCCATCGGTCCGTCGGCGCCGCCGATGATGCCGATCGCGCCGGATTCGTTGATCGAGAAGCCGAGCAGCTTGGCGCCGATCATCGCCACGAAGATGCCGAGATGGGCGAAGGCGCCGAGCACCACCAGCTTCGGATTGGCGATCATCGGCCCGAAGTCGGTCATCGCGCCGACGCCGAAGAAGATCAGCGGCGGGATGATCAACAGCGCCACGCCCTGATAGGCGTAGTCGAACAGGCCGCCGGGCTTGATCAGGTCGGAGCCGGGGACGTTGGAGATGACGCAGGCGAAGCCGATGCCGACCAGCAGCAACGGCTCGTAGCGCTTGACCACGGCGAGCCAGATCATGGTGGCGCCGATGGCGATCATCACCGCGTTGCCCCACCAGAAATGGGCGAGGCCGGTCTGGTCGCGCAAGGCGACGAAGAACGAAATCAATTGGTCCATGTCGCTCTCTTCCCGCGCGGAGGCCCCGCGCCGACGTCGAAGGGGACGAATCGGAGGGGGCTCAGTGGTGCCCGTCGCGGAGCGACTTCTCGTCGATCTTGCCGAGGCGGTTGAACAGCGGGAACAGGGCGAGGACCACCCCGATCCCGGTGATCATGACGATCGACAGGAAGAAATCGATCACCGACAGCAGCACGGCGCCGGTCACGGTATCGGGGACGATCATGTGCTTCTCCGACGAGATCGAGGAGGAGGACGCGCCGGGCCCGGTCCGGGCGCCGACGTCGCCGCGGCGGCAGCCGCGGTCGTGGTCAGTGGGTGCGATGCGAGGTCTGGTGCAGCCAACGGCCTTCCGAGGTCCAGGCGCGACCGCCGGTCTCGTCCTGGATGCGGATCAGGCGGTGACCGCCGATCATCGCGACGGCGGCCGCGATGGCGGCGACGTGCTCGGGCGGGATCCCGCCCATCGCCACGGTCGAGGCGGCGCCCACCGCGACGGCGGTCGAGAGCGCGCCGGTCGCCTCGGCGTCCGATTCACGAGCTTGCCGCTCGATTTCCGAGCGCTCCACCCACGCCAGGAAGGCGAGCAGGGCGCGGGCGAGCCAATAGAGACAGCTCACCGCGCCGATGACGGCCAAGCCGTCGATCACCTGGTCCATCGTCATGCGTACGGCTCTCCTTTCGGCCGTCCGACCCGAGGCCCTTTCGGACCGATGCGGGTCTCCGATCGGCGGATCCGCGCCGTCCGCCCCTCGGAGCGACGAGGATCCGTGCACGAGTTGAAATGTTAAATCACCACACTGCCGAACACCCTCCGGTTTAGCCCTGACGAGGGTCCTCACGCATCTGCGAAGAGAGCCGCCCGCGCTTTTCTTTCCGATGTGTGCACCGCCGCATCAGTGGGCGTTCGTGGCGATCCGTCTCTCGTTCTTTCGGTCGGCTGTCGACCGGCCGACATCTGCGAAGGCGGTGAGTGTGGCACGATGGGGGTCACGGTTCCGGAAGGTCGCGGCGATCGTCGTCGCGGACGGGATCGGTTCGATTCCGAGAGGTATCGTCATGAGATTCGGCGTGTCGGCGGTGATCCTCGCCTCCTCCCTCGCACTTCTCGCCGGCCGGCCGGCGGCCGCGGACGAGGCGATCCGCCACTGGTCGGCGGGAAGCCTCAAGGCGGCTCTGACCGAGGTCGGCGCGGCCTTCACCGCCGAGACCGGGATCCGGGTCGATCAGACCTGGAAGGCGTCGGGGCTGATCGCCAAGACGATCGAGGGCGGCGAGAAGGTCGACGTCTTCACCTCCGCCAACATGGAGCACCCGCTGGCGCTGCAGAAGTCGGGGAAGATGGGGCCGGTGGTCCTGTTCGCGCGCAACGAGTTGTGCGCCTTCGTGATGCCGCGCGCCGGCGTCGCCGCCGACGGGAGCAATCTGCTCGCCCGCCTGCTCGACCCGGCCGTCAAACTCGGCACCTCGACCCCGAAGGCCGACCCCGCCGGCGACTACGCCTTCGGCATGTTCGCCAAGGCGGAGGCCGTCTCGCCCGGCGCACGGGCGGCGCTCGAGGCCAAGGCGTTGCAGCTGACCGGTGGCCCGAATTCGCCGCCGCCGCCGGCCGGGCGCAACGTCTACGCGACGCAGCTGGCGTCCGGCGCCGCCGACGTGATGCTCGCCTATTGCACCAACGTCGCGCCGATCGCTCAGGAACTGCCGGAGGCGAAGGCGGTGCGATTGCCGGCGGCGCTGGCGATGAAGGCGGACTACGGCCTCACGGTGGCGCCCGACGCCCCGCCGGCGGCCTACCGCTTCGCGCTGTTCCTGCTGACGCCGAAGGCGCAGGCGATCCTGGCGAAGGCCGGGTTCGGCGCCCCGACCCTGCCGAGCGAGGCTCCCTGAGACGGAGCCGCGATCGTCGTTCCGCTGAAGCCGGTGCTCACACCGGCTTCAGCAGGACGTGCTTCTTCTTGCCCTGCGAGAGCTTGATCACGCCCTCGCCGGTCAGGTCGCCTTCGGTCAGGCGCAGCTTGTCGTCGGCGACGGTGACGTCGTTGACCTTCAGCGCGCCGCCGCCGACGGCCCGGCGGGCCTCGCCGTTGGAGGCGGCCAGCCCCGCCTCGACGAAGGCGGTGAGCACCCCGAGGCCTTCGGCCAAGCGGGTCCGCGCGATCTCCACGGTGGGCAGATCGGTCGCCAGTGCGCCCTCCTCGAAGGTCTTGCGGGCGGTCTCCGCGGCGGCTTCCGCCACCGTCCGGCCGTGCACCATCGCGGTGATCTCGGTCGCCAGGATCTTCTTGGCGTCGTTGATCTCCGAGCCGCCGAGGGCGGCGAGACGGGCGATCTCGGCCATCGGCAGCTTGGTGTAGAGCTTGAGGAAGCGCTCGACGTCGGCGTCCTCGGTGTTGCGCCAATACTGCCAGTAGGCGTAGGGGCTCAGGAGATCGGGCTCGAGCCACACCGCGCCGGAGGCGGTCTTGCCCATCTTGGCGCCGGACGAGGTGGTCAGCAGCGGCGAGGTCAGGCAGAAGAACTGCGCCCGCTCCATCTTGTGACCGAGTTCGATGCCGTTGACGATGTTGCCCCACTGATCGGAGCCGCCCATCTGCAGCGTGCAGCCGTAGCGGCGGTAGAGCTCGACGAAGTCGTAGCCCTGCAGGATCATGTAGTTGAATTCGAGGAAGCTCAGCGACTGCTCGCGGTCGAGCCGCAGCTTGACCGAATCGAAGCTGAGCATCTTGTTGACCGAGAAGTGGCGGCCGACGTCGCGGAGGAACTCGACGTAGTTGAGGGTGCGCAGCCAATCGGCGTTGTTCGCCATGATCGCTCGGCCGCCGTCGAAGTCGAGGAACTTCGAGAACACCCGGCGGATGCCGGCGAGGTTGGCGTCGATGTCCTCGACGGTCAGCAGTTTGCGCGCCTCGTCCTTGAACGACGGATCGCCGATCATGGTGGTGCCGCCGCCCATCAGGGCGATCGGGCGGTGGCCGGTTTCCTGGAACCAGTGCAGCATCATGATCTGGATCAGCGAACCGGCGTGCAGCGAGGGCGCGGTGGCGTCGAATCCGATATAGGCGGTGACCGGTCCCTCGGCGCAGGCTTCGTCGAGACCTTCCGGATCGGAGATCTGGTGGATGAAGCCGCGCTCGGAGAGCACGCGCAGAAAGTCGGACTTGAACGCGGTCATGATCGGCGAAACCCTACGGTGCGACGCGCCTTCGCGTCGTGGGGCGCTCATAGCATCTCGCGGGCGAGATGGCACCCCCGAAGGCGCGATCGCGGCCATCCGCGAGACGAGGAGACGTCGATGAACGCGCGACGCTTGGCGATCGGGCTGATGAGCGGCACTTCCATGGACGGGGTCGACGTCGCCGCGGTGGAGACCGACGGCCGGCGCGTCTTCGCGGTCGGGCCGTCGTTGTTGCGTTCCTACCGGGACGACGAGCGGGCGGCGATCCGCGCCGCCCTCGCCGTCGCTCCCTCGATCGTCGGCCGCGCCGATCGGCCGCCGGCGCTCGCCGAGGCGGAGCGCATCGTCACGCTCGCCCACATCGACGCGGTCGAGGAGTTCCTGCGCGAGAACGGCCTCGCGCCGGCCGACGTGGCGGTCGTCGGCTTCCACGGCCAGACCGTCTATCACGCGCCGGCCCGGCGGATCACCGTGCAGCTCGGCGACGGCTTAGCGCTGGCGCGGGCGATCCGCATCCCGGTCGTCTACGACTTCCGCGCCGCCGACGTCGCGGCGGGCGGGGAGGGGGCGCCGCTGGTGCCGATCTATCACGCCGCCCTCGCCGCCGGCTGTGATCTGCCGCGTCCGCTGGTGGTGCTCAACATCGGCGGCGTCGCCAATCTCACCTGGATCGGCACCGACGAGGATCGCAGCGATCTCGTCGCCTTCGCCGACGACGCGGCCGGCTGCGGCCTCGTCGCCTTCGACTGCGGGCCCGGCAACGCCGCCCTCGACGACTGGTGCCTCGGCCACACCGGCCGGGCGATGGACGAGGACGGCCGGCTGGCGGCGAGCGGGCGGATCGACGAGACGCGGCTCGCCCGGCTGCTCGCCGACCCGTTCTTCGATCTGCCGGCGCCGAAGTCGCTCGACCGCAACGCCTTCACGGTGACGGCGGCGGAGGGCCTCTCGGCCGCCGACGGCGCGGCGACGCTGACGGCGCTGACGGCGCGGGCGGTGGCGAAGGGAATCGAACTGTTGCCCGAGGCGCCGCGGACGATCGTGGTGGCCGGCGGCGGGGCGCACAATCCGACCATGCTCGGCATGATCGCGGCGGCGACCCCGGCGCGGGTGACCACGGCGGCGGAGGTCGGCTGGTCGACCGACTTCCTGGAAGCGCAGGCCTTTGCCCATCTCGCGGTGCGCCATCTGGAACGGCTGCCGCTCTCCTTCCCCGGCACCACCGGGGTGCCCCGCCCGACCTGCGGCGGCGTGTCGGCGATCGGGTGAGGCGGCGATGGCTTTCGGACCCTGCGCGATCTTCCGTCGATTGGCACGCGTCGCGGAGCGGCGGCCCGGTCTCGTCACCGCGATCGGGCTCGGGCTGGTCGCGGAGGGGGCGCGGGTGATGGTGACGACGACGCGCGGCGGGCCGGTCCCGCTCCTCGGTCATTCCGGGCTCGCCTGGTTCGACGTCGAAGCCGATCGCGCCTGGCTGCTTCTCTACGTCGCCTGGGTGACGCTCTGCGGCATGTTGCTCGTCGCCGGCTCCGGCCGGGCGCGGCGGGCGCGGGCGGCGGCGCGTCGAAGCCTCGGCGGGCGGCTGCGGACCGACGCTCGTTCCGGCCGGACGCGGATTTGAGCCTTCAGTCGAACAGCGCGTCGAGACCGCGGGTGAGGCCGACGCGGCCGATCACCCGGCGGGCGGCGAGCAGCGTGCCGGCGACGTAGGGCGTCGGCGACGACCCGGCGTCGTGACGAATCGTCAGACGCTCGTCGGCGGCGCCGAAGATCGCCTCGCAGGACAGCACGTAGGACGGCAGCCGCAGCGCGTGCACCTGGATCGGCGTCGGCTCGGCGATCGTCGCGCCGCGCGAAGCGAGCGGGCCGGAGAGCGTGTCGAGCGGCCGCGAGGTCCCCGGACGGCGGACGGCGGAGAGTGCCTCGGCGAGCTCGCGCGCGGTGCCGGAGGGCGTGTCGGGCTTCGACGCCGAGGCGTAGTCGACGATCTCGACGTCGGGGACCCACTTCGCCGCTTCCAGCGCGAAGCGCTTCATCAGCGTCGCGGTGATCGAAAAGTTGCCGGCGGCGACGACGCCGAGGCCGCGCGCGCGGGCATGGGCGTCGATCTCGGCGTAGTCGGCCGACGACAGACCGGAGGTGCCGATCACCACCCGGCGACCGGCGTCGAGCGCCAGCCGGGTGTGGGCGGCGACGGCATCGGGGCGGGTGTAGTCGATCACCACGTCGGAGGGGACGGCGAGGGCCTCGCCGAGCGTCGCCACCAGCGGCAGGCCGAGCGGCGGGAGACCGGTGGCGGTGCCGGCGTCCTCGCCGGCATGCGAACGCGCCACGGCGGCGGCGAGCGTCAGATCCTCGGCGCCGGCGATCGCCGCGACGAGGGCGCGGCCGACCCAGCCGGTGGCGCCGGCCACCACGATGCGAAGCGACATGTCGATCTCCTTCCGGTTCGCGGGAAGGAGTGTTTCGCCTCGACCGGCGGCGGTCCAACGAATTCGACCGCCGCGATCGTTCGAAATCCCTGATCGATCAAGCGGTCTCGATCGCCTCGGCGAGGCGGGTGTCGACGTAGGACTCGCAGTGGGCGAGCAGCTCGTCGACCTTGTTCTCGAAGAAGTGGTTCGCCCCTTCGATCACCTTCTGCTCGACGACGATGCCCTTCTGGGTCTTCAGCTTGTCGACCAGCCCCTGGACGTCCTTCAGCGGCACCACCTTGTCGACGTCGCCGTGGATGATCAGGCCGGAGGACGGGCAGGGCGCCAGGAACGAGAAGTCGTAGAGGTTGGGCTGCGGCGCGACCGAGATGAAGCCCTCGATCTCGGGGCGGCGCATCAACAGCTGCATGCCGATCCAGGCGCCGAAGGAGAAGCCGGCGATCCAGCACGAGCGCGCGTCGGGATGGATGGTCTGCACCCAGTCGAGCGCGGCGGCGGCATCCGACAACTCGCCGGCGCCGTGATCGAAGGTGCCCTGCGAACGGCCGACGCCGCGGAAGTTGAAGCGCAGCACCGCGAAGCCGCGCTTCGCGAACATGTAGAACAGTTGATAGGTGATCTGATTGTTCATCGTCCCGCCGAACTGCGGGTGGGGATGAAGGATCAGAGCGATCGGAGCGTTGCGCTGCTTCGCGGGCTGGAAGCGGCCTTCGATGCGGCCGGCCGGTCCGTTGAAGATCACCTCGGGCATGGGGCGGTTCGTCCTGACAGAGGCGAGGCGGCGCGTGCGCCGGCCGATCGCCGGAGAAGGGGGCCGGAGGATCCGGCGCAGGGCGTCACTGTTGGCACACGGGCGGGACGAATTTCAAGCTTTTCGAACGTCGCGCCGCCGCGAGAACGTCGAAACCGCCCCGACGCCGCTTCGACGGCGAGCGAAATCGCTCCGACGCACCGCCGAGATGCGAGAGGCCGGGATTTCTCCCGGCCTCGATGCGTTTCGGATCCGCGTCGGCGCGATCAGCGCTTCGACCACCAGCCGCGCTTCGGCGCCTCGCCGGGGGCGAGCTCGGTCGACTGCGGCATCGGCTTCGGCGCCGCCTCGACGGTCTCGGCTTCCGCTTCCGGCTCCGCGTCGGCCGCGTCGGTGGGCAGCGGCTCGGCCGGGGTCTCGAGACCGGTGGCGCCGTCCTCCGCCTCCGGCGCTTCGACCGGCGTCTCCGGGGCCGGCGTCTCCGCCGGGGCCTCGACCGTCACCGCCTCGGCCGCTTCGGCTTCGGCGGCGGCCTCCGCCGCGGCGGCTTCGGCCGCCTTGGCCTTGGCCGACTTGCGCGGCGCACGGGTGCGCTTGGGCTTGGCCGGCGGGGCCTCGACCGGGACCTCGTCGACCGGGGTCTCGGTCGCTTCCACCGGCGCCTCGGCTTCGGCCTGGGCGGCGTCCATGGCGGCGACCTCGGCGGCGAGGGTCTCGCGATCGACCACGATCACGTCGTCCCCGGCTTCGGTCTCCTCGGCGCCGTCCTCGTCCTCACCCTCGCCCTCGGCGACGGCCTCGTTCGGCCCGCCCTCGGCGCGGTTGCGACGGCCGCCGCGACGACCGCGACGACGACGCTTGCGCGGCGCCTCGTCCGACGACTCGGCGCCGGCCTCCTCGTCGGAGCCCTCCTCGCCCTCGTCGCCGACGTCCTCGCCACCTTCGGCGATCATCTCGCCCTCGGCGCCCTCGATCGCTCCGTTCTCACCGTTGCGGCCGCGACCGCGCCGACGCCGACGGCGCCGACGACGGCCGTTGCCGTCGCCCTCGCCGCGCGCTTCGCGGGCCTCGCCACGCTCCTCGTCGCCGGTCTCCTCGTCGATCGGCTCCTCGATCTCCTCCTCCGGCTCCTCCTCCACGACGGGGGCGGAGACGAGCTCGGGACGATCGGTGCGCGGCGCCACCGGCTCACCCTTGTCGACGACGAAGAGATGACCGGCCTGGCTGGCGTGATCGTCGGCGAGCACGGCGATCGAGAGGCCGAAGCGGCGCTCGAGATCGGTGACGTGGGCGCGCTTGTTGTTGAGGATGTAGAGCGCCACGGCGGTACGGGTGCGCACCACCAGATCGTGGGTGACGCCGC
Organism: Phyllobacteriaceae bacterium; assembly: GCA_012517025.1. GTDB lineage: Bacteria > Pseudomonadota > Alphaproteobacteria > Rhizobiales > Ancalomicrobiaceae > Pinisolibacter. The sequence goes on from JAAYVT010000751.1 coordinate 18,509, forward strand.
GCAGCAGGCTCTCCTCGAGCGACCGCAGGATGTGCAGCGCGACCGATTCGGTCGAACGCACCATGCCGGTGCCGCCGCAGTGCGGGCACAGCACCATCGAGCTTTCCAGCACGCCGGTGCGGATGCGCTGACGGCTCATCTCCATCAGGCCGAAATGCGAGATCCGGCCGACCTGGATGCGGGCGCGATCGTTCTTCAGGCAATCCTTGAGGCGCCGCTCGACCGCCCGGTTGTTGCGGTTCTCCTCCATGTCGATGAAGTCGATCACGATCAGACCGGCGAGATCGCGCAGGCGGAGCTGACGGGCGACCTCCTCGGCCGCCTCCAGGTTGGTGGCGAGGGCGGTGTCCTCGATGTTGTGCTCACGGGTCGACTTGCCCGAGTTGACGTCGATCGAGACCAGCGCTTCGGTCGGGTTGATCACGATGTACCCGCCCGAACGCAGGGTGACCTGCGGCGAGAACATCGCGTCGAGCTGGCTCTCCACCGCGAAGCGGGTGAACACCGGGGTCGGCTCGCGGTAGGCCTGGACGTTCTTGGCATGGCTCGGCATGAGCATGCGCATGAAGTCCTTCGCCTCGCGATAGCCCTCGTCGCCGGAGACCAGGACTTCGTCGATGTCCTTGTTGTAGAGGTCGCGGATCGAGCGCTTGATCAACGAGCCTTCCTCGTAGACCAGCTTCGGCGCCGACGACTTCAGCGTCAGCTCGCGCACGTTCTCCCACAGGCGCAGAAGATATTCGAAGTCGCGCTTGATCTCCGCCTTGGTGCGGGCGGCGCCGGCGGTGCGGACGATGACGCCCATCCCTTCCGGAACCTCGAGCTCCTGGGCGATGGTCTTCAACCGCTTGCGGTCGGTCGGCTGGGTGATCTTGCGGGAGATGCCGCCGCCGCGCGCGGTGTTGGGCATCAACACCGAATAGCGGCCGGCGAGCGACAGATAGGTGGTCAGCGCCGCACCCTTGTTGCCGCGCTCCTCCTTGACGACCTGCACCAGCAGCACCTGACGGCGCTTGATCACTTCCTGGATCTTGTACTGACGGCGCAGCCGCTGCTGCGGCCGGCGCTCCGGCAGTTCCTCGAGCGCATCCTCGGAGCCGACGCTCTCGACCTGATCCTCGATCGCCTCGGCGGTCTCGCCGTCTGCGGCCTCGGAGATCTCGTCGCCTTCGGCACTTTCCACCTCGGCCGCCTTCGGCTTCGGCTTGCGACGCGGACGGCTCTCCTCGCGGTCGGCCTCCGAATGCATCCGCGCCTCCTCCTCGAGCAGGGCGAGGCGGTCGGCGGTCGGGATCTGGTAGTAGTCGGGATGGATCTCGGAGAAGGCGAGGAAGCCGTGGCGATTGCCGCCGTAGTCGACGAACGCCGCCTGCAGCGACGGCTCGACGCGCGTCACCTTGGCGAGATAGATGTTGCCGCGCAACTGCTTACGGTTGGCGGACTCGAAGTCGAATTCCTCGACGCGGCTGCCGCGCACCACGACCACCCGGGTCTCTTCCGGGTGGGTGGCGTCGATGAGCATCTTGTTGGCCATGAGGCGAAAACTCCGGACCCACGACGTTCGGCACCGTCCCGGAAAGGACGACGGCACGGTCGCGGATCGAATGTGACGAAAGGAAAAGGCGACGGTCGGTCGAACGGGAGACCCCGAGCGCGAAACGGCGTCGACGCGTGGAGAGACGGCCGTCCACCGTCTCGCTCGCTCCCGTCGTCCGTCCCGTCTTCGTCGGCATGGCCGTTCGTTCGACCCTGTTCTTCGTGGCGATCGCGAGAAGTCTCGTCGATCGGAAGCGATCGAGACCGGGTGAAGTCGCGGCGGCGCGACGAACCCGGTCCAAACCGCCGGTGAGGCATGGCCTCGGGGGCCTGAACACCGTGCGCCGCGATCGAATCGATCGAAACGCACCGTGTTCGGGAATGCTCCCCGCTCCGGCCGCGGCCGGATCGGGACGGTCCACCCACCGTCCGGGCACGATCGAGCGAAAAGGCCGGCGATCGTGGCCGTTCTCCCGTCGTCGCCGACTGCACCTGCGACGTCCGAGGGAACCGGACCCGCCCACGAATCCGACGAAACGGACGATCGGGGCGAAGCGGTGGACCGAACTCTTCGAGCGAATTCACGGGCACGCCTCGACGCGCGCGGGGATTCGTCTGGAGATCGAATTCCTCGAGGCCATACTTACGGGGACGGCCCGTTCATTGCAAGTCGCGGAGGGTCGCGCGCGGCCTCGAAAGTCGCGGCGCGACGCCGCTCGATGCGGGACTTTCGTCGGCGTCAACGACGGGTTAACCGTGGTGGCGGGATGATCGGGGTTCGCGTCGCGACGCGGGGATCTGAGGGGACGTCGGTGTTCGGCCGAGAAGGTGGCATCGCAGGCGAGAAACGGCCGCTGCGTCGCGTCGCTCTGGTCGCGACGGTGATCGCGGCCGTGCTGACGCTCGGCGTGGTGGTGCGGGTCGCGACCGGCGGTGCGTCGCCGGTCGCCGCCGCGACCGCGCCGGTGGAGGCCCGCGACCTTCACGTCGACGGCGACGCCCGGCGGACGCGGATTTCGCTCGATCTCGATCGCGACGTGCCCCTGCAGGTCTTCACCATCGCCGAACCGCCGCGTCTCGTCGTCGATCTGCCGGAGACGCGCTTCGCCTTCGCCGCCGATCGTGGCGGCGGACGCGGCCTCGTCGCCTCGGCGCGGTGGGGCGCGGAGGCCGGAGCACGGGCGCGAATCGTCTTCGACCTCTCCGACCCGGCCGAAATCGCCGCCGCCACTCTCGGCGAGGACGGACTCGGGCGGCTCGTCGTCGTCCTCGATCGATCGACCGTTCCGGCGATGCGTGCCGCCCGGCCATTGCGGCTCGGCGGCGGACCGGAGACCACGGCGACGATCGCCGCCGCGAAAGGCGATCGCGATCGTCCCGCCGCCCTCGCCGCCACGCCGCATGCCCCGCAGCCGAACCGGCCGGTGGTGGTGATCGACCCCGGTCACGGCGGCGTCGACGTCGGCACTCGCAGTCCGGCGACCGGTACCTTCGAGAAGACCGTGGTGTTGGACATGGCGGCCGAGATCGAGCGGGCGCTCGAGGCGACCGGCCGCTACGAGGTCCACGCCACCCGCACCGAAGACGTCTACGTGCCGCTGGGCCGGCGCGTCGCGATCGCCCGCGAGATGAAGGCGGATCTCTTGATCTCGATCCACGCCGACGCCGAATACGATCATTCGGTGCGCGGCGCGACGATCTACACCGTCTCGGAGCGCCCCTCGGACGCCAAGGCGGCGGCGCTCGCCGCCAAGGAGAACGCCGCCGACGCGCTGTCCGGCCACGTCGCCGCCGACGAGCGCGACGAAGTCGGCGACATCCTCGCCGATCTGACGATCCGCGAAACCCGCCGCTTCAGCCTGATCGCGGCGCGCGACATCCTCGAAGAATATCGTCGCCACGGCCGTCTGGTGAAGGGCGAGGCCCATCGACAGGCCGGCCTGAAGGTGCTCCGAGCCCACGACGTGCCCTCGGTGTTGATGGAAATCGGCTTTCTTTCCAACAAGGAAGACGAGAAGCTGATGACCTCGCCGCAGTGGCGGGAGAAGATCGCCGGATCGCTGGTGACGGCGGTCGATCGCTTCTTCCACGAGCGCGGCGTGCCGGGCATGGCGCGGGCCGGCGAGGCGGGCGCCGCAGCTTCGCCATAAACTTGAAAAAGAAAGGCGGGCGGCCTAAAGCACCGGGGCGAGTCACGTCGTCGGTGGGGCGGGCGTGCGCGCGCCTCGACGGAACGGGAAACGCCTCCGTCGTGCCTCGACGGACCGATCCGGCGGCGGATGGTCCGGCGATGCGACGCAGGGCGGTTCGTCGGTTCGGGGAACGGCGGGCGAAGACCGATCGCGCGGGCGGTCGGCGAGACGATCCATTCGACGAGGAAGATCGGGCGGCATGTTCCTTCTGCGGTTCATCGGCTATCTGTTCGGCATCGGTGCCGTCGCGGTCCTGGCGATCGCCGGCGGCGCTTGGCTCGCCTACAAGCACGTGGCGGCCGACCTGCCCGACTACACGGCGCTGAAGAACTACGAACCGCCGGTGATGAGCCGAGTGCACGCCGGCGACGGCTAGCTGGTCGCCGAATACGCCACCGAGCGGCGCCTGTTCCTGCCCAGCCAAGCTATTCCGCAGATGCTGAAGAACGCCTTCTTGTCGGCGGAGGACAAGAATTTCTACGAGCATTCCGGCATCGACCCGGAAGGCATCGTGCGCGCCGCGATCGTCACCGTGCAGAACAAGCTCTCCGGTCGTCGGCCGCAGGGCGCCTCGACCATCACCCAGCAGGTCGCCAAGAATTTCCTCCTCTCCAACGAGCAGACCTTCGAGCGCAAGCTCAAGGAAGCGATCCTGGCGGTGCGCATCGAGCAGGCCTACTCGAAGGAGGAAATCCTCGAGCTCTACATGAACCAGATTTATCTGGGCATCGGCGCCTATGGCGTGGCGGCGGCATCGCTGCTCTATTTCGACAAGTCGGTGCACGAGCTCTCCATCGCGCAGGCCGCCTATTTGGCGGCGTTGCCGAAGGCCCCGAACAACTACCACCCCTACCGCCACACTCGCGAAGCGGTCGCCCGGCGCAATTGGGTGATCGGGCAGATGCAGTCGAACGGCTTCATCACCCAGGACCAGGCCGACAAGGCCAAGGCCGAGCCGCTCGCCGTGGTGGCGCGCACCACCGGACCGCACATCTTCGGCGCCGACTACTTCGCCGAAGAGGTGCGCCGCCAGCTGATCGAGAAATACGGCGAGCGCGGTCTCTATCAGGGCGGCCTGTCGGTGCGCACTTCGCTCGACCCGCGGCTGCAGCGCATGGCCCGCAAGGCGTTGATGCACGGCCTGATCGGCTACGACCTCAACGAAGGTTGGCGCGGCCCGGTGACCAAACTCTCCTACACCGGCGACTGGGGTCCGCCGCTGGCCGAGGTCAAGGCGCTGTCCGACGTGCCGGAATGGCGGCTGGCCGTGGTTCTGTCGGTCGCCGATCAGGAGGCGATCGTCGGCCTGCAGCCGCGCCGTCTGGTGACCGGTGAAATCTCCACCGAACGCGAGCGCGCCGTGGTGCCGTTCGAGCAGGCGAAGTGGGCGACCCGCTGGGCGGAAGGCGCCAAGCGTCACGCCATCGGGCGCGGCATGGCCGGCGTGGTCGCGGCCGGCGACGTCGTCTACGTCGAGAAGGTCTCGGGTGCGCCGGGCGAGCGGCAGGTGTTCCGCCTCCGCCAGGTGCCGGAGATCTCCGGCGCGATCGTGGTGATGGATCCGCACACCGGGCGCGTGCTCGCCACCACCGGCGGCTTCTCCTTCGCCGAAAGCGAGTTCAATCGCGCCACCCAGGCGTGGCGCCAGCCGGGTTCCTCGTTCAAACCCTTCGTCTATTCCGCCGCGCTCGACAACGGCTACACCCCGTCGTCGCTGGTGCTCGACGTACCGATCGCCATCGATCCCGGCGGCGGCCAGCCGGTGTGGAAGCCGGAAAACTACAGCCAGAAGTTCTACGGCCCCTCGACCCTGCGCGTCGGCATCGAACAGTCGCGCAACACCATGACGGTGCGGCTCGCCAAGGACATGGGCATGCCGCTGGTGGTCGAATACGCCAAGCGCTTCGGCATCTACGAGGACCTCGCCCCCTATCTGCCGATGTCGCTCGGCGCCGGCGAGACCACGGTGCTGCGCCTGACCGCGGCCTACGCGACGATCGCCAACGGCGGCCGCAAGGTCACGGCGAGCTTCATCGACCGCATCCAGGACCGCTGGGGCAAGACCGTGTTCAAGCACGACGAGCGCGTCTGCGAGGGCTGCGACGCCCCGAAATGGGCGCATCAGCCGGAGCCCACCCTCGTCGACGAACGCGAGCAGGTGCTCGACCCGATGACCGCCTACCAGATCACCTCGATCATGGAAGGCGTGGTCCAGCACGGCACCGCCACCGTCCTCGCCGACCTGAAGCGGCCGATCGCCGGCAAGACCGGAACTACCAACGACCAGAAGGACGTGTGGTTCATGGGCTTCACCCCCGATCTCGTCGCCGGCGTCTATCTCGGCTACGACCGGCCGCGCGACCTCGGCCGTGGCATCTCCGGCGGCCACACCGCCGCGCCGGTGGTGCGCGAGTTCTTCGCCGATTCGCTGAAGGACAAGCCGCCGGTGCCGTTCCGGGTGCCGCCGGGCATCCGCTTCGTCGCCGTCGATCACCACACCGGCATGCGCGCCACTCCGGGCAGCGAGGGCGTGATCATGGAGGCCTTCAAGCCGGGCACCGCCCAGCCGGACACCTATTCGGTGATCGGCTACGATTCCGAAGAGTTCGGCAAGGCTCAGAAGGTCACGCCGGAGCAGGAACAGGGGCTGCAGCAGGGCGGTCTCTACTGACGAAGGTTTCGACGGCGCCCACGGGCGCCGTCGCCGTCTCGCCGCCCTCTCTCGGAGACGTCCGTTGCCCCCCACCCGCCGCGCCGCCCTCGGTCTCCTCGCCGGCTCCGTTCTCTACGGCTCGCGCTCCGCGTCAGCGGCCGGGGCGTGGTCGGACGGGCTCGCCGCCACGGTCGAGACGATCGAGGCGCGGCTCGGCGGTCGGGTCGGCATGGCGGTGCGCGAGGCGGACACCGGTCGGGCGTGGTCCCGGCGCGGCGACGAACGCTTCGCCCTGACCAGCACCTTCAAGGCGCTCGCCGCGGCGGCGGTGCTGGCGCGGGTCGACCGCGGCGAGGAGCGGCTCGATCGCTCGGTGGTGTTCGCGGCGGGCGATCTCGTGCCCTATTCGCCGGCGACCGAGAAGCGGGTCGGCGCGCCGGGGATGACGCTCGCCGAGATCTGCGAGGCGGCGATCACGCTCTCCGACAACACCGCCGGCAACCTGATGCTCGACGCGATCGGCGGTCCGGTGGGGCTCACCGCCCACATCCGGTCGATCGGCGATACCACCACCCGGCTCGACCGCCGCGAGCCCGACCTCAACACGGCGATCCCGGGCGATCCGCGCGACACCACCACGCCGACCGCGATGGCGGCGACGATCGAGCGGCTGGTCGTCGGCGACGCCCTGTCGCCGAGCTCGAGGGCGCGGCTCGAGGCCTGGATGACGGCCGACCGGGTCGCCGACGGCCTGCTGCGCGCCGGCCTGCCGAAGACCTGGGCGATCGCCGACAAGACCGGGGCGGGCGGCAACGGGGCACGGGCGATCGTGGCGGCGACGCGTCCGCCGGCCGGCCCGCCGGTGACGATCGCGATCTTCATCGCCGAGACCTCGGCGTCGATGGCCGAGCGCAACGCCGCGATCGCCGAGATCGGCGCGGCGATCGGCCAGGCCTTCGAGTTCTGACCCGTCAGGCGACCTCGCGCCCGGCGTCGACGACGGCGACCCGCGACAGGCCGAGGCCGAAACGGGTCACCCGGATCTGAACCGAGATGCGCTCGTGCATCGCCGCGACGTGGCTGATCACCCCGACCTTGCGGCCCTCGCTCTGCAGGCTCTCCAGCGCGTCGATGGCGACGTCGAGAGTGGCGGCGTCGAGCGAGCCGAAGCCCTCGTCGATGAACAGCGTGTCGACGAAGGAGCGGCGCCCCTCCAGCCCGGAGAGCGCCAGGGCGAGGGCGAGCGAGGCGAGGAAGCGCTCGCCGCCGGAGAGCGACCGCGTCGATCGCCGCTCTTCGCCGAGGTCGCGGTCGACGATGGCGAGGCCGAGACCGTCGGTGCGCACCAGCCGGTAGCGCGGTGCCAGCGTCGCCAGGTGCCGATCGGCGAGGGCGGCGAGCCGATCGAGCGTCACCCCTTGCGCGAAGCGGCGGAATTTGGCGCCGTCGGCCGAGCCGATGGCGGCGAAGACGGCCGCCCATTCGGCCGCCTCTTCCTCCAATGCGGCGCTCTCGGCGTCGATCGCGACGGCGCGGGCGCGGGCGAGATCGTCGGCGGCGAGGGTCTGGCGCAGAGCGCCGAGCTCGCGGTTGAGCGCGTCGAGGCGGTCGCCGTCGGCGGCGAGTGCCGCCTCGATCTCGGCGCGCGGCGCGAGGTCCGCCACCTCGGCGCGGGCGGCGTCGAGGTCGGCGCGGCGGGCGGCGGCCTCGGCGGCGGCACGGGTCGAGGCCTCGGC
>JAAYVT010000752.1 GCA_012517025.1 Phyllobacteriaceae bacterium
CCTCGCCGACGTCGCCGCGCTCGCCGCCGAGCACCGCGACATTCGCCTGAAGATGGCGATCGAGCGGCAGATGCGCCCGGTCGCCTTCGAACCCGGCCGCATCGACGTGTCGCTGGAGGCCGGCGCCGCCTTCGACCTGCCGCAGGATCTCGCCCGCAAGCTCTCCGAATGGACCGGCGAGCGCTGGATCGTCGCGGTGTCACGCGAGCCCGGCGGCGAAACCGTCGCCGAGGAGCGCGAGCGCGTCCGCGACAAGCTGGTCACCGACGCCCGCGCCGAGCCGCTGGTCGCGGCGGTGCTGAAGCGCTTCCCCGGCGCGGCGATCGTCGACGTCCGGGTGCGCAGCCCCGAGACCGGCGAGGACGGCGGCGACGAGCTCGCCTGGGACACCCCGCCCGCCGGCGAGGAGGAAGATCCCGGTTGGCGACCGGACGACTGACGATCACCGACGAGGAGGCGAGCCGCCCATGGACTTCATGAAGATGATGAGCAAGGCCAAGGAGATGCAGACCCGCATGGCCTCTCTCCAGGACGATCTCGGGGCGATCGAGGTCAACGGCGTCGCCGGTGGCGGTCTCGTCTCGGTCACCATCTCCGGCAAGGGCGAGTTGAAGGCGGTGAAGATCGACCCCTCGCTCCTGAAGCCGGAGGAGGTCGAGATCGTCGAGGATCTGATCGTCGCCGCCCATCGCGACGCCCACGCCAAGGCGGAAGCCGCGATCGCCGAGAAGATGGCCGAGATGACCGGCGGCATGGGCCTGCCGAGCGGCTTCAAGCTGCCGTTCTGAACGCCGAACCGGTCGAACCCCGCTCGATCGGGATCGAGCGGGGGCCGACCGTGTGCGACGGGAGTGTACGACGCACCGCCAGGGGGCATGACCGGGGCGGATCGTCGGACTTCGGCGTGAGACCCGTGTCGACGGCGGTGCGCAGGCGCGGGCGATCCCGCGCGGTCGCGCCGCGATCTACGGACCTCGGGACGTGGAGGGATCCGAACGGGCGCGGGGCGGGCCGGGTCCTCCCCCGGTTTCTCGCCGTTCGGATAGCGTTCAAGGTTTCTTGCGAGACGATTTTCAATCGATTGAAGGTACTTTAACCGGGCTGAATTTGCCGGAAATTACCGGAACGGTGATGATTTTAATCGTTTGAGGAATTTCACGGCGAGGTTTTCGACGGCGCCCGCGAGCCGGAGCGCCCCCGCGAGACGCCCGTCCCGCGCTACACTGCGGAGCCGAATCGTCCCTTCCCGCCGAGACCCCATGGCCAGAAACGTCGCCGGACCCGAGATCGAGCGTCTGATCCAACTCCTCGCCAAGCTGCCGGGCCTCGGGCCGCGGTCGGCGCGTCGCGCCGCGCTGCACCTGATCGAGAAGAATGAGAGCCTGCTGGCGCCGCTCACCGCCGCGATGGAAGTGGCGCTGGAGAAGGTCGGGGTCTGCTCGGTGTGCGGCAACATCGACACCTCCGACCCCTGCACCATCTGTCGCGACGACCACCGCGACGGCGCCGTGCTGGTGGTGGTGGAAGGCGTCGCCGATCTGTGGGCGCTGGAGCGCGCCGGTGCGATCTCGGCGAAATATCACGTCCTCGGCGGCGTGCTGTCACCGCTCGACGGCGTCGGCCCGTCCGATCTGACCATCGACGCCCTAATCGAGCGTTGCCGCCACGAGCCGATCCGCGAGGTGATCCTGGCGGTCAACGCCACCGTCGAGGGCCAGACCACCGCCCACTACGTCACCGATCAGCTCGCCCGTCTCGCCGACGAGGGCCGCGAGGTCACGGTGACCCGCCTCGCCCACGGCGTGCCGGTCGGCGGCGAGCTCGACTATCTCGACGACGGCACCATCGCCCAGGCGATGCGGGCGCGCACCAAGTTCTGAGGATCAGGCGCGGACGAGGCGCGGGCCGAACACGTTGACGACGAGCCCGGCGATCACCAGCGCCGCGCCGATCGCCTCACGCCCGCCGACCGGCTCGCCGAGCACCAGGTAGGCACTCGACATGCCGAACACCGGCACCAGCAGCGAGAACGGCGCCACGGTCGCCGCCGGATGGCGGCTCATCAGGCTCGACCAGATGCAGAACCCGACCACCGTCGTCGGCCACGCCAGATAGGCGACCGCCCCAATCGACAGCCAGGTCGGATGGAGGAGCGCCGCCGCGATCGCCTGCGGCCCCTCGAAGACCAGCGACAGCGCGAACAGCGGCAGCGGCGCCACCAGGCTCGCCCACACGACGAAGCCGAGCATGTCGCGCGTCCCCGCCTTCTTGGTGACGATGTTGGCGAGCCCCCAGCAGGCGGCGGCGGCGAGCACCATCAGGAACGGCCCGAGCGGCGCCCCCGCCCCCGTCCGGGTCGAGGCGATCACCAGGATGCCCAGCGCCGCGATCCCCGCCCCGACGAGCTGCGCCGGTTTCGGCCGCTCGCCGAGCAGGGCGAAGGCGAGCCCCATGGTGAAGAAGGCCTGCATCTGCAGGACGAGCGAGGACAGCCCCGCCGGCATCCCCGCCTTCATGCCGACGAACAGTAGGCCGAACTTGACCACGCCCAGCACCAGCCCGAAGGCGACGATCCAACGCGGATCGCAATCCGGCCGCTTGACGAAGAACACCGCCGGCAGCGCCGCGAACAGGAAGCGCAGCCCCGTCAGCAGCAGCGGAGGCACCTCCGCCACGCCGACCGCGATGACGACGAAGTTGAAGCCCCAGATCGCCACCACCATCAGCGCGAGGAGGACGTCACGGATCGGCATCGGTCCTCCTCGCCGCCGGTCAGGCCGCTGTGCGTTCGATCAGGCGCCCGAGCCGGGCGATGCCTTCGGCGATCTCCGCCTCGTTGGGCGAGGAGAAGTTCAGGCGGATGGTGTTCGCCATCGCGTCGGTGGCGAAGAAGGCGTTGCCCGGCACGAAGGCGATGCGCTCCTCGGCGATGGCGCGAGCGAGCAGCTCGGCCCCGTCGATCCCCACCGGCAACGTCACCCACACGAACAGGCCGCCCTCCGGCTTGGTCCACTCGACGCCCTTCGGCATCGACTTTTCGAGCGCCGCCATCATCGCGTCGCGCCGGGCCCGGTAGAACGGCACCGCGCGGGCGACGTTGGACTCGTAGGTGGTCTCGGCGAGCCGCGCCATCACCATCTGATTGAGGGTGGAGGAGTGCAGATCGCCGGCCTGCTTGGTCAGGACGAGCTTCTGGACCAGCGGCGTCGCCGCCACCACCCAGCCGACCCGCAGTGCCGGCACCAGCGTCTTGGAGAAGGTGCCGCAGAACACCGTGCGGGTCTTCTCGACGTCGCCGCCGTTGCGCGCGCAATCGAGCGCCATGATCGAGGGAACCGGCTCGCCCTCGAAACGCAGCGCCTGATAGGCGGTGTCCTCGATCACCGGAACGTCGAGTTCGTCGGCGAGCTCGAGCAGCTTCAGCCGGTTCTCCTTCGTCATGGTGACGCCGGTCGGGTTGGCGAAGTCCGGCACCACGTAGGCGAACTTGACCCGCCCGCCGTTCGCCGCCGCCGCGTCCCGGTAGGCCGTCGGGGTGACGTTGCCGCCGGCGGTGACGAGGCGGTCGTAGCGCGGCTCGTAGGCGTTGAAGGCCTGCAGCGCGCCGAGATAGGTCGGCGCCTCGACCAGCGCGGTGTCGCCCGGCGACAGCAGCATCTTCGCGAGGAAGTCGAGCCCCTGCTGCGACCCGCAGGTGATCAGCACGTTGTCGATGGTGCAGGTCACCCCCTGCTTCGCCATGAACGCCACGATCCAACGGCGCAGCGGCACGTAGCCTTCCGAGATCGAATACTGCAACGCCTGCGCCGCCTGCTTCGGATCGTCGAGGATCGCGTCCTGAGCGTCGCGAATCGCCTTCACCGGGAACAGCGACGGGTCGGGAATGCCGCCGGCGAAGGAGATGATGTCGGGCTGCTCGAGGAGCTTCAGGAGTTCACGGATCTCGGAGGCGCGCATACGCTCCGAACGCGTGGCGAAGACGGTGGACCAATCGAGCGCGGACATGGAATTTCGCCTTGTCTTGAAAGAGGCCGGAACGCTACCCCCGGCCTCGATAAAGGTCAACAGTGCTGACCTAAAAATCGTCCAGAATCGGCGCTTTCGCGGATGAATCTTCCCCAAAGCGATGCTGCGGCGCGGCATCGGGGAAAAATATTTCGCCGTCTTTTCGCTTGCGCCCGCCGCCGTCCTCGATCACAGTCGCGCTCGTTCCGAGGGGTGTTCTCGTCACGAGAGCTGAGATGGCGCGGAGGTCGCGCCGAACCCTTCGAACCTGATCCTGGTCATGCCGGCGAAGGGACGGGAACCATGAGCTCCGCCGTCGCAGCCTCCTCCGGATCCTTCTTCCCCGCCGCCCGGTGGCCGAAGAGGAGATCCGCATGTCGTCTCGCCTGAGCCTCGCGCGCGCCGGCGCCGCTCTCGGCCGCCTCGCGACCACGCTGGTCCTGCCGCTCCTCGCCCTGGTGGCGACGTGGTGGGCCGTCGTGCTGATCTTCGCGCCGCCGCCGTTCCTGCTGCCGGGGCCGGACCGGGTCGCCCTCGCCTTCGTCCGCCACGCCGGCTCGCTCCTCTCCGACGGCGCGGTGACCGGCGCCGAGATGGTGCTCGGTCTCCTCGCCGGCGTGGTCTTCGGCGTCGGCGCGGCGATCGTGATGACGCTGGTGCCGTGGACCGCCCGCCTCGTCATGCCGGCGATCGTGATCGTCCAGTCGCTGCCGGTGTTCGCGATCGCGCCGGTGCTGGTGCTGTGGTTCGGCTTCGGTCTCGCCTCCAAGATCGTGATGGCGACGCTGATCATCTTCTTCCCGGTCACCGCCAGCCTGCACGACGGCCTCTCCCGGCTCGACCCCGGCCTCGTCGATCTCGCCCGGCTGCATCGCGCCTCCCGCCTCGACACCTTCCGCTTCCTGCGCCTGCCGGCCGCCGTCCCCGCCCTGGTCTCGGGGCTGCGGATGGCGGCGACGGTGGCGCCGATCGGCGCGGTGATCGGCGAATGGGTCGGCGCCTCGCAGGGCCTCGGCCTCCTGATGATGCACGCCAACGCGCGTCTCCAGACCGACGTGATGTTCGCCGCCCTGGTCGTCCTCGCCGTTCTCGCCGTGGGCCTGCGCGCCCTCGTCGAACATCTCACCCGCCGCTGGGCCCCTTGGGTGCCCGAGACCGGCCCCGCCTTCCTCTGACCGACGGATCCTCCCGAATGTCTCGCAGACTGCCTCTCCTCGCCCTCGCCGGCGCCCTCCTCTTCGCCGGCCCGGCCGCCGCCGCCGACCACGTCAAGGTGATCCTCGACTGGTTCTTGAACCCCGATCACGCCACCCTGGTGGTCGCCCGCGACAAAGGGTTCTTCGCCAAGGAAGACCTCGACGTCGAGTTGATCGCCCCGGCCGACCCCTCCGCCCCGCCGCGTCTCGTCGCCGCCGGCGAAGCCGACGTCGCGGTGACCTATCAGCCCGATCTCCATCTCTCGGTGAAGGAGGGCATCCCGCTCACCCGCTTCGCCACCCTGATCGAGACCCCGCTCAACACCGTGATGGCGCTCGAAGGCGGCCCGGTGAAGACGCTCGCCGATCTGAAGGGCAAGAAGATCGGCTACTCGGTCTCCGGCTTCGAGGATGCGATCCTCGCCGCGATGCTGGCCGAGGCCGGGCTGAAGCTCTCCGACGTCACCCTCGTCAACGTCAACTTCGCGCTCACCGCCGCGCTGCTCTCGGGTCAGGTCGACGCCGTCGTCGGCGGCTATCGCAACTTCGAGGCGACCGAGCTCGAACTCGCCGGCAAGAAGGCGGTGGTGTTCTTCCCCGAGGAACACGGCGTGCCGCCCTACGACGAGCTGATCCTCGCCGCCCGCACCGACAAGGCCGGCGACCCGCGCTTCGCCCGCTTCACCCGCGCGCTGGAGGCGGCGACCCTGTGGGCGACCAACCATCCGGCCGAGACCGCCGCGATCCTGAAGGCGGCCGAGCCCAAGCTCGACGACGAGCTGAACCGTCGGGCGCTGGCCGACACCCTGCCGCGCTTCGCCAAGCGTCCCGGCGCCCTCGACCACGTCCGCACCGAGCGCTTCGCCGCCTTCCTGAAGGCGCGCGGCCTGATCTCCGACATCCCCCTGATCGACACCTACGCCATCGAGCCGAAGTGAGAGGCGCTCGGCGCCGCCCCCCGCGTCGATCGCGGCGAGGCGGCGCCGGCGGCATCACCGAGGTTGCGGCCGGAACGGACGCAACGGCCGGAACGGCGCGGCGGGTCGCTCGATTCGCCCGCGCACGATCGGCACGCAGACCCGGCCGCGCGGTCCCCGCACCGTCCCGGGCGGACAGACGATCGGCGGGCGCACCACCGGCGGACGCACCACCGGAGAGCGGATCGCCGGCGGTTTGTGGACGCTGCCCGGCCGGCGCGGCACGCAGACGCCGCGAGCGTCGCGCCGCTCACCGGGCCCGCACACCCGCGGCCCCCGCGGCAGGATCGGCACCAGCCCGGGCAGCGACGGCCGCACCGTCTCGTCGATCGGCCGGCACCGTCCCTCGTCGTCGCGCCGTTCGCCGCGCGGACACGCCTTGCCGGCCGGCGTCTCGCCCTCGAGCCGGGCGGGCTTCGAAATCGCGCATTTCGACCGGTCCTTCGGATCGACCGGCCCGGCGCAGCAGGCGCCGGCGGTGGTCAGATGGGTGATCGAGCAGCAGGTCGCCGACCGCGTCGGCACGAAACCCGCCGCGCAGCAGGACGTGAGCTTCGGGATGTGCACGAAGCCCTCGCAGCGTTGCCGGTCGGCGCTCACCACCTCGCCGGTCGGACAGCACACCCCGGTCGCCGTCGCCCGCGCCTGCGGACAGCACGTCGCGCCGGTCGAGACCCAACCGGCGGCGCAGCAGGTCGGACAGAGCGGCTCGGGGATCTTGCCGCCGTCGCTCCCGCAGGCGCCGTTCTGCAGCGGCTCGGCGCAGCACGCCGTCTCGCCGCCGGCGGTCGCGTGGACGCGATCGTTCGGACAACAGGTCTTCGCCGGCCCGATCGCCGTCTCGCCGACGCCGCAGCCGGGCTGGCCGATGTCGGTCGACGGCGTGCCGTCGCAGGCGCCGTCCCGCCGCAGCTCGGCCGGGGTGCAACACCGCCCGCCGACCAGATGTTCGCCGTCGCCACAGCTCGCCACACAGGCATCGCGCGCCCGGCTCCACACCTCGCCGATCGCGCAAGGCGCCCGCCCCGGCGGACCACAGACGCGGGTCCGGCAGGTCCGCTCGTCCGGCGGCCGGTCGGTCGGCGGCACCACCACCAACGGCGACAAACCCCGCCCGCCCGGCAGGAACATCTCGGGTGTCAGGGCGGCCGCCTCACCGGCGCAGGGCCGCGGAATGGCGACGTCGCCGACGTGCCCGCGCGCCGCCGGATCGGAAGGCGCGTCCGCCCAGTCGATGAAATAGGCGGCGGTCGGCGGCTCGTCGCCGCGCCGGATGCGCCACAGCGCCGTGCCCTGCAGACCGCCGAAGGCCGGCGCCGTCGTCACCCCGAGCCGCGCCGCGAGCGCCGGATCGGTGGCGACGAGCAACCGCTCGCCGGTCGTCCACACGAAACCGCCACAGCGGTTCGGATCGAGCCGGCCGTCGGCGTCGTGCGAATAACCGATCGCCACGCCGCCGACGTCGTTGCGGAAGACCTCGGCAAGACCGACCGCGAATTCGTCGGGTGAGGTCTGCCAGATCGTCGCCCCGCGCGCCTCGACGCCGATCGGCGCGTAACGCAGCAACCGCCCGATCGCCGACACCGTCAGCGCCTCGAAATCCTGCGCGCCGGTCGGCGCCGGCCGCTCGGCGAGATACATCCGCCCCTCGTCGTCGAAGGCGATCTTGGCGATCTCGGTCGGTCCGGCCGCCGGCGGCACCACCACTTCGATGCGCGGATCGGTGCCGAAGCCGCCGTCGGCGCCGAGCCCGACCGACCACACCCGCGCGCCGTCGGCGACGGCGTAATAGAGCCGTCGGGCCTGCACCGCGAGGCCGAACACCCGCCGCTCGGGAGCCGCGAGCCCCCAGGTCGTCGGCCGCGCGGTGTCGAAGCCGGGGTTCGCCAAATCGATGCCCGGCCCCGGCGCCGCCGCGACCGGGTCGAGCCCGACCGCGACCGTGCCGGCGAGACCGTGGTCCCAAGTGCCGAGGTCGACACCCCGTGCGTCGAGGCGATGGACGAGGCCGGTCTCGCGATCGGCAACGAACAGCGACTTCGACACCGGATCGAACGCGAGCCCGCCCAGGGCGGCGCCGGAATTCGGCCGCCCGCCGGTGGAGATCTCGGCGAAGCGGGAGACCGCGCCGCTCACCCCGTCGATCTTCCAGATCGTGCCGGGTCCGCCGCCCGGTCCCCATTGGCCGGGCATGAAGGCGACGCCGGCGCCACCCGTCCGCACCCGCGCCGAACCGCCGTCCGGCCGGGGCGCGACCAACGCCAGCCCATAGGCCGACGACGCCGCCACGAAGACGTTCGGCGCCGCCGCGTCGTCGACCGCCACGCCGAACACCTGGCCGATCCACTTCGCCGCGACCGTGAACGGCTTCGCCGCCGCGACCGGTTCCGGCCGCGGCGGTCCGCCGAGCCGGTTGAGATCGACGATGCGCAGCGCCGGCCCTTCCGGATCGAGGAAGGTCGCCGAGACGGGATCCCATCCGGGCGGCAACTCGAACGGCGCGATCGCCCCA
>JAAYVT010000753.1 GCA_012517025.1 Phyllobacteriaceae bacterium
CCGACAAAAATGTCTCGCTCGGCATCGACGCGGTGAAGCGCCGGCGACTCCACGTCCATCCGGACTCCGCGAACCTGATCGCCGAGCTGCGCGCGTATGTCTACCGGCAGGATAAAAGCGGCCGGGTGCTCGAAGAGCCGGTCAAGTTCCACGACCACCTGATGGACGCCCTGCGGTACGGGATCGCCACCCACGTGCCCCAACCACCGCGCCGGCTGCGGGCAATGGCCGGGAGAGTGAACTTCTAATGTTCGAACAATTAAGGAACTACATTCGAAGGCTCGCACCGCCGGAGCCCGTGCGACGCACCCGTGTATCCGTCGGGGGGGCCGCCGAAAAGCTCTTCGCGCCGCAGGAACGGTCGCGTGCGAAGATCCGCGAGTATCGCACGATCTACGAGCAGGGCGGGATCGTCGCCGAGATCATCGATGCATACGCGCTCTACGCGATCACGAACGGCTACCGCCTGCAGGGTGCAGACGAAGCCGATGTTGCCGCTGTGCAGGAGGTGCTTGATCGCATCGGGTTTTACGACCTCGTCTGGTCCGCGATTGTCGACGGTTACGGCTGGGCCGGCGACGCGATCCAAGAGATTGTGTTCACACGCGGCGGGGATATCTACGGCGTCGAGCCGCGCGATCCGTCCACGTTCGAGATCGACGCCGACGAATACGGGAACGTCGTCCGCTACCGGCAGGTGTTCGATGAACTCGACACCGGTGGCGGAACGGTTGTTGAGCCGGAGTTCGTCATCCGGTTCAGCCCGCGCCTGCTGTCGGGCAAGGTCTACGGCGCGCCGCTGATCAAGCGTGCCTACGACGATATCATGCGCGACGCGGAGACCGCCGAGGCGGCGCGCAAGGCGATCAAGCGGCACGGCACCGCGAAGTGGCACATCAAGATCGCGCCGGCCGATCCCAAGCTGCCCGTCGCGGACGACATTCCGGTGATCCGGCGCGAGTTCGAGAACATCGAGTCGGACAACGAGTTCGTGACGGACGACAAGGTCGACGTCGTCCAGCTCGACACGGGCGGTGCCGGCCCTGTTGCCGAATACGGCGATATCGCGCTCCAGCGTCTCTGTGCTGCGTGCGGAGTGCCCGAGGAGATGATCGGACTTCGACGGGGTACCACGGACGCGACCGCGTCGAGCCGGATGCAGGCGTTCTATGGGAAGATCGGTGCGCTCCAGCGCAAGATCGCCGACGTATACAACACGCAGCTCATCGACCGCATCACCGGGTCCCCGGGCGCGGTGAAGCTGGTGTTCAACGACGTCAATCCCGTGGACGAGGCGACGAAGTCGGTCTGGATCGCGCGGATCATGCGGTCGACGGGCGCGCAGCCGTTCGCCGTGCTTCCGCGCGCGTGGGTGGCAAGTCAGTTCGGTATCTCCGAGGACATGCTCGAACCGTATTCGCCCGAGGCGGTCTCGCCCGGCGCGACCAGTGCAATGCCGGACGACACCGAACCTGGAGAAGCGGAGCTTGAAGCCCGGGAACTTGCCCGTGGCATCCCTGACGACAACGAGATATTCTCGCCGGTCGAGAGGGACATCCGGCGCGAAGTCGACGCCGTCCGGGAGAAGGTCCTCGCCGCGCTCAAAAAGGAGATCGGGTGATGGCCCGGAAGCCGACATATCAGGCGGCGCTCGACGAGTATTTCGCCGAGTTCGAGAAGGCTGTTGCGAAGGCGCTCGTTTCCGGTGCAGAGATAGCGGCTGCCGCCGGCGACGCGCTCGCACAGTCGCGCCTTGTCGGCGGGATTCGCTGGGACCAGGTGAACAGGGCGGCGCTCGCACTCGTGACGCAATACGCGAAGGACGTCGCGCGCGGCGGCTCGCTCTGCACCGTCCGGCGCGACGACGGCACGACCGCGCAGGAGTTCGTGCCGTGGCTGCGGGACTACACGGAGACTGCCCGAAACGCGCTGGTCGACCTCGTCGAGGAGCACATTGCGTCGGGGCAGGGTGTCGGCGCGCTGGCCGACACGCTCGAGCCGGTTTTCGACTCGATGAAGGGGCATGCCGAGACCGTCGCCCGCACCGAGATGTCGCGCATCCGGAACGACGCCGCGTTCGGCCGGTACCTGAAATCCGGCGTCGACAGGGTCGAGTATCTCGTCGGTCCCGAGCCGTGTGAGATATGCGAGCCGTTCGCCGGAACGATCTTCGCCGTGAACGACGCCCCGTGGCTGCCCCAGCACCCGCGCTGCGTCTGTGGGTTCGCACCGGTGATTGACGTTCCCCCGGACGAGGAAACATGAGCACCGCATTGTCGATGTTTTTCTGGTGGCTGTTCCTGGCGGGGGTCGTGGGCTATACCTACGCCGCCCTGCGTGTCGTGTTGAGGCTGCTGTGTTTGGAGGCTCCGGCATGAGCATCGGATATTGTCTGCTCTACGCGGCCGGCGCGGTTTCCTGGGCGGTTTTGGCCGTGATTGTCTACGCCCTGTTTCGCTCACGGTGGTGGCTATTGTTTTTGGACGGTGATCAATGACAACCTGTAGCACGTGTGTGTATTTTTCCCCGGGCGACCGGGGATACGGCGAGTGCCGGTACAACCCGCCGGCGGTAGTGCCAGATGAACAGCGTGGTCGTTTTCCGCGCGTATCCCCAGCCGACTGGTGCCGAAACCATCCCGAGCGAACGCCGGCGCCGCCGGACGATTTCGTCGGAACCTCGGCGCGGGAGAAAAAACCGCGCGCCCGCGTTCGGACAGTCGAAGCCGCGCCCGGGGGAGTGCAGGGAGCGTGAATGTCGAACTGAAGGCCCCATTCCCGTATTTCGGCGGCAAATCGAAGGTTGCCCCGCTCGTCTGGCAGGCGTTCGGCGACGTGCGGAACTACGTCGAGCCGTTCTTCGGCTCCGGGGCCGTCCTCTTCGGCCGACCGCAACCATTCACCGGCCCCGAGACGATCAACGACGCCGATGGGTTCGTTGCAAACGTCTGGCGGGCCATGCGGGACGATCCCGAGACGGTCGCGTTCTACGCAGATTGGCCGGTCAACGAGAACGACCTCCACGCCCGACACGCCTGGCTCGTCGCGCGAACCGTCGACCTGCGATCCCAGCTCGAAGGCGATCCCGACTACTACGATCCGAAGATCGCCGGCTGGTGGATCTGGGGTCAATGTGCCTGGATCGGCTCGGGATGGTGTTCGGGGCGCGGGCCGTGGCACGTCGACGACGACCGGCTCGTGAAACGCCCTCACCTCGGGAACGCCGGGATGGGCATCAACCGGAAACGCCCTCACCTCGGGAACGCCGGGATGGGCATCAACCGGAACCGCCCTCACCTCGGGAACGCCGGGAGGGGCGAGTGGATCGCCGAGTGGTTCGCCGCCCTCTCCGAACGGCTCCGCGACGTCCGTGTCTGCTGCGGTGACTGGTCACGGGTCTGCGGAACAACCCCCACGACAAAGCAGGGGCTCACCGGGGTCTTTCTCGATCCACCGTACGCCGACACAGCGAGCCGCTGCAGCGACCTCTATTCGACCGACTCGGAGACGGTCGCACATGCCGTCCGCGAGTGGTGCATTGCTCACGGCGACGATCCGAAACTCCGGATCGCCCTCTGCGGCTACGAGGGAGAACACGACATGCCCGAGACGTGGACGGCCGTCCCGTGGAAGGCACGGATCGCGTACGGGTCGAAGAACGGGAATCGGCACCGCGAGCGGATCTGGTTCTCGCCACACTGCCTGACGACGGGAGCCGCCACCACCATCGTCCCGACCCTCGATCAATTCGATGAGGCCACATCATGAACGAGATCATCATCCCGGAGCTCGACGAGATCGCGAAGACGTACGCTCCCGATCGGCGCCCGTGGACGGACGACGAGAAGGCAATCGTCGCCAAGTACTACGGGCGTGTGCCGCCGCCGGCGCTGATGAAGTATCTCCCAGACCGCTCGTGTGACGCGGTCCGCATCAAGGCCGCCGCAATCGGGATGCGACGCCGGTCGAGAGATCTCGATCCGCCATGAGCAGGGGTCCGGAATACTCGGCGCGCGAGCGCGAATATATCGAACGAGTGGCCTACACCAAGACCTGGGGCGGGATTGCCCGCGACCTCGCCCGCCTGTTTCCGGACGACAACGGCGGATATCGGAGCGGCCGCGCCGTCCGGAACTGGGTGCGCCGGCAGGAGCACCTCGGCGAGTTCGTCGTCGTTCGCGCCCGGGTGCCCCGCCGGCTGCTCGACGCCGCCGGCATGTGCCCCGCCGATGTTCCGGGGCTTGTGATAGAATCGCTGAACAAGGAGAAGAATTAGCATGTCGAC
>JAAYVT010000754.1 GCA_012517025.1 Phyllobacteriaceae bacterium
ACACGGCCGTCCGACGTCCGCGAGACGGACCCCCGCATGGCCGCCCGGCGACCGATTTTCCGACTTCATGGCAATGGTGGTCGCCACCGCCGGATGCGAGCGTTCGGTCACCAGAGGCCGAAGGCCCGAGAGGATGCGCCGACGTCGGCGATCCGCCACCAGGGAGAGACCCGCATGAAGGCGCACCGCGCGATCGCCTTGACGATCGCCCTCACCGTCCCGGCCACGGCCGTCGCCGCCGCCAAGACGAAGTTCTGGAACCTCACCGCCGAGACCATCACCGATCTCCGGCTGGCCCCGGTCGGCACCGAAAAGTTCGGGCCCAACCTCACCGCCGCCGACAAGGACGGCACCGTCGATCACGACGAGAACCTGACTGTCGTCGGTGTGACCAGCGGGCATTACGACGTCAGATTCGTCGACGCGAAGGGGCGGCGCTGCACCGTCCCGAACGTCGAGGTGAGGCAGGGCGAAACCTTCTCGCTCGACGAGAACGAGCTGCCCGCCGCCTGCCGCAAGTGATCGGGCGGAGCGTCGGCGGCCACCGCCGACGCTCCCGCCGTCAATTCAGGATCGACACCAGAAAGTCCGGGTGCAGCGCCGTCCAGCCGTTGAACCCGGCGAGCGCGAAGACGATGCCGCCGGCGCCGAGCGCCGAGGCGACGCCGAACAGCCAGCGCACCCGCGTGAGGGCGGTGACCGCGAACAGCGCCAGCGCGATCGACAGCATCGCGTCGGAGAGATCGAAGAGATCGTCGCGATCGTTGCCGGCGTTGTAGTCGGCGTCGCGCTGCTTCGCCTTGATCGCCGATTCCTCGGCGCGCGCCTTGTAGACGTCGGCCTGCTTCTTCCATTCGCCGACCTTGGCGTCGAGCTCGGGGGAGGGGGCCTGCGTCGCCTTCAGCTGTTCGATCGCCAGCTCGACGCCGAACTGCCGTTGGCGCCGCGCCTGATATTCGTTCCAATAGTCGACGGTCTCGGCCTGCGCCTTCTGCATCGCCTGGACGACGTTGTCGTCCTTGATCTTCGAGACCGCCATGACGGCCGAGACGATCGCCACCGCCACCGCGATCAGGTCGTTGAATCGATTGCGGCGGGCTTCGCTCTCGCCCGTGCTGCTCGGAATGTCGACGTCCATGCGAATCCCCCCTCGGTTTCGGGAATGCGCGATAGCCATCGCCGAATCGTGGCGTCGTCGTGACGATCGCCGCCCCGCACGCCACCGCCGAGAATGGCATATAAAGAAATCTTTATATCGTTGTTGTGGCCGTCACACGGCTCGATTATAACCCGCCGATCGGTCGCCCCTCCGGGCGACGTGGCGTGGCGTACGGGTGGCCGACCGGCCGATCCGCCCACCCGAGCCCCGAGGGGCACCATCGGAGACCGACATGACGCAGTTCACCGACTATGCCGTCAAGGACATGAGCCTCGCCGACTGGGGCCGCAAGGAGATCGCCATCGCCGAGACCGAGATGCCCGGTCTGATGGCGGTTCGGGCCGAATACGGTCCGGCGCAGCCGCTGAAGGGCGCCCGCATCGCCGGCTGCCTGCACATGACGATCCAGACCGCGGTGCTGATCGAGACGCTCACCGCGCTCGGCGCCGAGGTGCGCTGGTCGTCGTGCAACATCTTCTCCACCCAGGATCACGCGGCGGCGGGCATCGCGGCGGCCGGCATCCCGGTGTTCGCGCTGAAGGGCGAGAGCCTCGAGGACTACTGGGCCTACGTCGCCAAGACTTTCGACTGGGCCGACGGCGGCGTGCCGAACCTGATCCTCGACGACGGCGGCGACGCCACCATGTACGTCATCCTCGGCGCCGAGGCCGAGAAGGACGTCTCGATCCTCGCCAACCCCGGCAACGAGGAAGAGATCGTCTTCTTCGCCGAGATCAAGAAGCGCCTCGCCGCCGCTCCGGGCTGGTTCGCGAAGGTGCGCGCGTCGATCAAGGGCGTCTCCGAGGAGACCACCACCGGCGTCCATCGCCTCTATCAGCTGAGCGAGAAGGGCCGCCTGCCGTTCCCGGCGATCAACGTCAACGACAGCGTCACCAAGTCGAAGTTCGACAACCTCTACGGTTGCCGTGAATCGCTGGTCGACGGCATCCGTCGCGCCACCGACGTCATGCTCGCCGGCAAGATCGCGGTCGTCGCCGGCTACGGCGACGTCGGCAAGGGCTCGGCCGCCAGCTTGCGCAACGGCGGCGCCCGCGTGCTCGTCACCGAGATCGACCCGATCTGCGCCCTGCAGGCGGCGATGGAGGGCTACGAGGTGGTGACCATGGAAGATGCCGCGCCGAAGGGCGACATCTTCGTCACCGCCACCGGCAACAAGGACGTCATCACCCTCGACCACATGCGGGCGATGAAGAACAACGCCATCGTCTGCAACATCGGTCACTTCGACGCCGAGATTCAGATCGCCTCGCTGCGCAACTACGTCTGGGAGAACATCAAGCCGCAGGTCGACCACGTCGTGTTCCCCGACGGCAAGCGCCTGATCGTCCTCTCCGAGGGCCGTCTGGTGAACCTCGGCAACGCCACCGGTCACCCCTCCTTCGTGATGTCGGCCTCGTTCACCAACCAGACGCTCGCCCAGATCGAGCTGTGGACGAACGGCGCCGCCTACGCGACCAAGGTCCACACCCTGCCCAAGAAGCTCGACGAGAAGGTCGCGGCGCTGCACCTCGACAAGCTCGGCGTGCGGCTGTCCAAGCTGTCCGCGGAGCAGGCCGACTACATCGGCGTGACCACCGCGGGTCCGTACAAGCCCGATCACTATCGCTATTGATCGGATCGATCGATACCCACGACATGTCGGGGCGCGGCGGAATTTCGCCGCGCCTTTTTCATGTTCGCGTTTCGGACTCTCCCGCCACCCCCGTCGAGACGGTATCTTGACCGTGATTCGGGGGGCTTCGAGCGCGTCTTCTTCTTCGAGGTCCGGATTTTCGTCTGTCGGTCGAGTTGAAGAAGGAACCTTCGGCATGTGGGGGCGGAGGGAGCGTCGGTGCATGCCGTCGCTCCATGCAACGACGGCGAGCCTGACGCTCGCGGCGGCGGGTCTCTTCGGATCGGCCGGAACGGCGTCCGCGGCGGATCCGGCGGCGGTCTCCACGCACCAGATCATGCTGACGGCCTCGATGATCGGGGTGATCGCGGTGGCGGTCGCCTCGGCGGTCGGGATGATGCGGGCGCGCGCGCGCGCCGAGGCGGAGATCGCCGCGCTCAAGTCCGACAACGCCGATCTCAAGGCGCAGATCGATCGCGCCGAGGCCCTGCTCGATTCCGACGACCAGTCGTTGCTCGCCTGGGGCATCCCCGGCGAACCGCCGCTCCTCATCGGCTCGCTCGGTCCGGACGCGGCGGCGCCGAAGGGACGCGCCGAATTCCTCGCCTTCGGCGCCTGGCTCTCGGCCGCCTCGGCGGCGGAGCTCGACCACGCCGTTCTGGCCTTGCGTGAACGCGGTACCCCGTTCGATCTGGAGCTCGGAACCCGCTCCGGCACCCACGTCGAGGCGACCGGCCGGGTCGCCGGCGGTCGCCCGTTCGTCCGCTTCTCCGATCTGACCGGCGAGCGACGCGAGCACGCCGATCTCTCCGAACGTCACCGTCACCTCCTCGCCGACGTCGAGGTGATGCGCTCGCTGTTCGAGGTGATGCCGAGCCCGGTGTGGCTGCGCGGCCTCGACGGCCGGCTCGAGTGGGTCAATCAGGCCTATGCCCGCGCCGTCGAGGCGCTCGATCCGGCCCAGGCCGTCGACGCCGGCAACGAGCTGCTCGACACCGCCGGACGCAAGGCGATCGCCCAGGCACGGACCGCCTCGCTGGCGGTCGATCTGCGTCTGCCGGTGGTGGTGGGCGGGCAACGCCTCACCTACGACGTCGTCGACGTCGCCTCGGCCCAGGGCGAGGCCGGCATCGCCATCGACGTCACCGATCTCGAGAAGAGTCAGGCCGAGCTGCGCCGCACCATCGACTTCCACGCCCGCACCCTCGACCAGCTGGCGACGGCGGTGGCGATCTTCGGTGCCGACAAGCGGCTGCAGTTCTACAACGCTGCCTTCCGCACCCTGTGGGGGCTGGACACCGCGTTCCTCGAATCCTCGCCCGACGACGGCACCCTGCTCGACCAGCTGCGGGCCGCCCGCAAGTTGCCGGAACAGGCGGATTGGCGCTCCTGGAAGCGCGACATGCACGCCGCTTATCAGAGCCTCGACGCGCGCGAGCACTGGTGGCACCTGCCCGACGGCCAGACGCTGCGCGTCATCGCCAACCCGCACCCGCAGGGCGGCGTCACCTACGTCTACGAGAACGTCACCGAGAAGATCGACCTCGAGAAGCGCAACAACGCCCTCGCCCGGGTGCAGCGCGAGACCCTCGACCACCTCTCCGAGGGCGTGGTGGTGTTCGGCTCGGACGGGCGGCTGCGGCTGTTCAACCCCGCCTTCGCCTGCCTGTGGAAGCTCGACGAGACCATGCTCGCCGGCAAGCCGCACATCGGCGCGGTGCTGCAGGGCCTGTCGGTGTTGCACGACGATCCGACCACCTGGAACCGCCTCAAGGTCGCCGTCACCGGCCTCGCCGAGAACCGCGACCGCCTCTCCGGCACGATCGAGCGGCGCGACGGCATGGTGCTCGAATACGCCGGCGTGCCGCTGCCGGACGGGGCGATGCTGGTCACCTTCGTCAACGTCACCGACACCGTCAACGTCGAGCGGGCGCTGGTGGAGAAGAACGAGGCGCTGGAGGAGGCCGACCACATCAAGACCGACTTCGTCGGCCTCGTCTCCTACGAGCTGCGCTCGCCGCTCACCAACATCGTCGGTTTCTCGCATCTCCTGTCGGATCAGGCCCGCACCGGCCCGCTCAACGACAAGCAGCGCGACTACACCCAGCACATCATGACGTCGAGCCAGGCGCTGATGGCGATCATCGACGACATCCTCGACCTCGCCACCATCGACGCCGGCATCATGCAGCTCGAGCTGACCGAGGTGAACCTCGCCGAGACCATCGCCGGGGCGATCGAGGGCATCAAGGACCGGCTGGTCGCCGACGACCTGACGCTGGTCACCGACGTCGCCGACGATCTCGGCACCGTCCACGCCGACGAGAAACGTATTCGTCAGGTGTTGTTCAATCTGCTCTCCAACGCCGTCTCCTTCTCCACCGAAGGCGGCACCGTGTCGGTGACGGCGCGGCGCGAGGGCGAGACCGTGTCGCTCGAGGTCGCCGACGACGGCGTCGGCATTCCCGAGGAACAGTTGCGGCAGGTGTTCGACCGGTTCTACACTCGCCGTCGCGGCCCCCATCGCGGCGGCGCCGGGCTCGGCCTGTCGATCGTCAAGAGTTTCGTCGAACTGCACGGCGGCACGGTGGCGATCACCTCGGTCGAGGGGCGCGGCACCAAGGTGGTGTGCCGCATGCCGCTGGCGCCGGCGCGACACGAGGAGCCGGCGAACCGCGAGGACGGCGCCGAGCCGTTGAGCCTCGCCGGCGAATGAGGCGCGATGAGCGACGATACTCCTTCTCTCGATCTTCGGCTCGACCTCGCCGACGAGACCGCGACGGTGGCCCTGGCCGAGGATCTCGCGGCGATCCTGCGGCGGGGCGACGTCGTCGCTCTGGTCGGTGACCTCGGCGCCGGCAAGTCGACCCTGGCGCGGGCGCTGGTGCGCGCCTTCGCCGACGACGCCGGCCTCGACGTACCGAGCCCGACCTTCACGCTGGTGCAGAGCTACGAGCTGCCGCGCCTGACCATCGCCCATTACGACCTCTACCGCCTGACCGACGCGAGCGAACTCGACGAACTCGGCTTCGACGAGGCGATCGAGACCGGGGCGGCGCTGATCGAATGGCCGGATCGCGCCGAGGATCGCCTGCCGGCCGCGATGCTGGTGGTGGCGATCGGCGCCGGCGACGGGCCGCAGGCGCGCCTGGTCCGCCTCACCGGCCCGAGCGACGTCTGGGGCGAGCGGCTGGAGCGGACGCTGGCGGTGCGCGCCTTCCTGGAGGTCGCCGGATCCCCGCGCGGCCATCGCCGCCACCTGCAGGGCGACGCCTCCTCCCGTTCCTACGAGCGCATCCACGACGAGCACGGCTCGGCGGTGTTGATGAACCACCCGCCCGAGCCCGACGACGATGCCGGCCGGGCGCGGGTCGCCGCCCGCGCCGCCGCCAAGCTCGCCGAGGGGCCGGAGCCGTTCCTGGCGATCGACCTCGCCCTCGCCGAGCTCGGCGTCTCGGTGCCGGAAGTGCTCGCCCACGACCTCGACGACGGCCTGCTGTTGCTCGAGGACCTCGGCTCGGAGCCGTGTTTCTCCGGCACCCCGCCGGCGCCGATCGCCGAGCGCTACGGCGCGGCGATCGAGCTGCTCGCCGATCTGCATGCTCGCGATCTGCCCGAGGCGGTCGACGACGGCGACGGCGGAACCTGGGTGATCCCACACCTCGGCACCGAGGGTTACCGCAACGAGGTCGAGATCCTGCTCGACTGGGGGCTGCCGCACTATCTCGGCCGCCCGGCGGACGCCGACGAGCGCGAGCGATTCGGTGCGATCTGGACGCCGCTCCTCGCCGAGATCGAGGCCGGGCCGAAGACTTGGTCGATGCGCGATTATCACTCGCCCAATCTGTTGTGGCTGCCGGAGCGGAAGGGGACGGCCCGAGTCGGCGTCGTCGATTTCCAGGACGTCGCCTTCGCCCATCCCGCCTACGACGTCGCCTCGCTCACCCAGGACGCCCGCCTCGACGTGCCGGCGGCGCTGGAGACGGAGCTGTTGGCGGTCTACGTCGCGGCCCGGCGCGACCGCGGCGGCACGTTCGACGAGGCCGGCTTCCGCCGCGCCCATGCGATCCTGGCGGCGCAGCGGGCGACCCGGCTGCTCGGCCAATTCGTGCGGTTGAAGCTGCGCGACGGCAAGCCCGGCTACATGCGGCACGTGCCGCGCCAATGGGACTACCTCTCCCGCGTGCTCGACGAACCGGTGTTGCGACCGTTGAAGCTCTGGTATGAGGACGTCGTGCCGGCCGACCGGCGCCTCGTCTGATCGATCCGTGTTTCCGAGAGTTGCCGTATGTCCGCCGCGTCGTCGTCCTCGCCCGTCCTTCGTCCGACCCACGCCATGGTGCTCGCCGCCGGGCTGGGCAAACGCATGCGGCCGATCACCGCCACGACGCCGAAGCCGCTGGTCGAGGTCGCAGGCAAGGCGCTGATCGACCACGGGCTGGAGCGGCTGCACGCCGCCGGGGTCGAGACCGCGGTGATCAACGTCCATTGGCTCGCCGATCTCGTCGAGGTGCACGTCGCCAAATGCCTGGCGCCGAAGATCGTCATCTCCGACGAGCGGGCGAAGCTGCTCGAAACCGGCGGCGGCATCGTCAAGGCGCTGCCGCTGCTCGGCGAGAAGCCGTTCTATCTGCTCAACTCCGACAGTTTCTGGATCGAGGGCTATCGCCGCAATCTCGATCTGCTCGCCGAGTTCTGGGACGACGCCGGCATGGACGCGCTGCTGATGATGGCGCCGACGGTCGGCTCGATCGGCTACGACGGGGCCGGCGACTACCAGATGACCGACGACGGTCGACTGGCGCGTCGCGACTAGCGGCGGATCGCCCCC
>JAAYVT010000755.1 GCA_012517025.1 Phyllobacteriaceae bacterium
ATCGCCCAGCCGCCGCTCTACAAAGTGACGCGGGGCAAGTCGGAGCAGTACCTGAAGGATCAGCGCACCTTCGAGGACTATCTGATCGACCAAGGGTTGGACGAGAGCCGCCTCGTCCTGGCCAGCGGCGAGGAACTCGCCGGCCTCGACTTGCGCGGCGTCGTCGAGGAGACGCGGCAGATGCGCGTCCTCGTCGACAACCTGCACCACCGCTATTCGCCGACCATCGTCGAGCAGGCGACCATCTGCGGCGCCCTGTCGAAGGCGGTGCTCGACGATCCAGCCCGCGCCGAGGCCGCCGCGACCACGCTCGCCACCCGCCTCGACATCCTCGCCGACGCCTACGAGCAGGGCTGGAGCGGCCGGGTCGGCGAGGACGGCGGCATCGTCGTCACCCGCACCCTGCGCGGCGTCGCCGAGACCCACGCCCTCGACGCCGGCCTGATCGCCTCGCTCGACGCCCGCAAGCTCGACGCCCATTCGACCCGGCTGAAGGAAATCTTCGCCGAACCGGCGCATCTGAAGCGCAAGGAGACGACGACGATCGTCCACGGCCCCGGCGAGCTGCTCGACGCCGTCTTCGCGCAGGGTCGCAAGGGCATCGCGATGCAGCGCTACAAGGGCCTCGGCGAGATGAATCCGGAACAGCTGTGGGAGACCACGCTCGATCCGAACATCCGCTCGCTCCTGCAGGTGCGGGTCAAGGAAGCCGACGACGCCGGCGAGATCTTCACCCGCCTGATGGGCGACGACGTCGAGCCGCGCCGCGACTTCATCACCGAGAACGCGCTCAACGCCACGCTCGACGCCTGATCGTCGTCGGCGCACGACGCCGACGACACGGATTCGAGGAGACCGCCCGGCCGATGCCGCGCCCGCCGAAGAAGACCGACCACCCGGAAGCCGGAGCCGCCCCCCCGCGCGGGCGCCTGCCGCCGCTCTCCATGGTGCGTGCCTTCGAGGCGGTCGGCCGGCTCTCCTCGATGCGCAAGGCGGCCGACGAACTCGCCGTCTGCCACACCGTCGTCTCCCGCCACGTCCGCAACCTCGAGGCCTGGCTCGGCGCCCGGCTGGTCGAACGCAGCCCGCGCGGCATCCAGTTGACCGAGGAAGGTCGGCTGTTCCTGCGCTCCACCTCCAACGCCTTCGATCTGATCGCCGCCGCCACCTCGGAACTGCGCCCGGCGACGGCGCGCGGGTTGTTCCGGGTGTGGTGCGTGCCGGGGCTGGCGGCGCGCTGGCTGGCACCGCGCCTCGCCGGTCTGCAGGCCGCCCTGCCCGGCGTCGAAATCGTGCTGCGCGCCACCAAGGAACGGCCGAACTTCGCCCATTTCGAAGCCGACGGCGAGATCGCCTACGGGCGCGAGCCGGAGACCGCCGCCCGCGCCGAGTTGCTCGAGCGCTCGCGGCTCTTCCCGGTTGCGAGCCCGTCCTGGCTCGCCGCCCACCCGCCGATCGAGACCCTCGACGATCTCGCCCACGTCACCCTGATCCACGAGGAGAGCCGCGATCAGTGGCGGCAATGGTTCGAACTCGCCGGTCATCCGCCGGTGATGGACCTCGCCGGCCCGCGCCTGTGGTACGCCTCCTCGGCCCTCGACGCGGCGGTCGCCGGCCAGGGCGTGGCGCTCGCCACCCGCCTGCAGGCCGCCGACGATCTCCTCGCCGGCCGCCTCGTCGAACTGCTGGAGACCGACGTCGGCATGGGCCACTATTGGTTCGTCGCCCCCGAGGCGCGCTGGAACGACCCCGTCGTCTCCCGCTTCCGGGCGTGGCTCGCCGACAGCGTCGCGACCACCCGCGGCGGCGAGCACTGAGCCCGCCGCGCGCCGTGCTTCTCAATGCGCCTCGCGCATCTTCTCGGTGCGCCGCTCCAGCAGCTTGACCGCGATCAGCAGCAGGATCGCCGTGGCGATCATCACGCCGGAGGCGGCGGCGATGATCGGCGACAGGCTCTCGCGCAACCCCGAGAACATCTCGCGCGGGATGGTGCGCTGCTCCGGCGCCGCCAGGAACAGCACGGTGACCACCTCGTCGAACGACGCGGCGAAGGCGAACAGCGCCCCGGTCACCACGCCCGGCAGGACGAGCGGCAACATCACCCGCCGGAAGGCGACGAGCGGCGAGGCGCCGAGCGAGGCCGCCGCCCGCATCAGGTTGTGGTCGAAGTTGGAGAGCGACGCTCCGACGGTGACCACCACGAACGGGCTGCCGAGCGCCGCGTGCGCCAACACCACGCCGGTGTAGGTCTGGGTGAGGCCGAGCGGCGCGAAGAAGAAGTAGAGGCCGACGGCGTAGATGACGATCGGCACCACCAGCGGCGACAGCACGAAGCCGGTGATCAGCTTCTTCCCGAAGAAATCGGTGCGGGCGAGACCGACCGCCGCCATGGTGCCGAGCACGGTGGCGAGCGAGGCGGCGAGCGCGCCGATGAAGAACGAGTTCTTCACCGCCACCGCCCACTTCTCCGAGGAAAAGAACGCCTCCATCCACTTCATCGAGAAGTGGCGGATCGGATAGACCAGGAACTCGCCGTCGGAGAAGCCGAGCGGCAGGATCGCCAGGATCGGCGCGATCAGGAAGATCGCGGTGAAGATCGCGAACACCGCCAGCGCCCAGCCGGTCAGGCGTTCGGAAGCGGTCATCGGCATCGAGGATTGCGACATCGCGGGGCTCTCCTCAGGCGAAGCGGCGGGTGGAGACGATTCTTGCGTAGACCACCGACAGGATCGTGGTGCAGGCGAGCAGCACCAGACCGAGCGCGGCGGCGAGCCCCCAGTTGATCGTATCGTTGACGAAGAAGGCGATGAACCAGCTCAGCATCTGGTCGTCGGCGCCGCCGACCAAGGCCGGGGTGATGTAGTAGCCGATCGCCGAGATGAACACGAGCAGGGCGCCGGCCGCCACGCCGGGCAGCGACTGCGGGAAATAGATGCGGCGGAAGGCGGTGAACGGCGTCGCCCCGAGCGAGCGGGCGGCGCGGACCGTCTCCGGTCGGATGCCCTTCATCACCGCGGCGAGCGGCAGCACCATGAACGGCAACAGCACGTGCGTCATGGCGACGACCACGCCGACCCGATTGAAGATCAACCGCATCGGATGGTCGATCAGCCCCAGCCAAATCAGCAGGTTGTTGACGATGCCGTGCTCCTGCAGCAGCACGATCCAGGCGGCGGTCCTGACCAGCAGCGACGTCCAGAACGGCAGGAGCACGAACACCGTCATGGCGCCGGCGACCCCCTTGGAGGCGCGCGTCATCATGTAGGCGTAAGGGTAGCCGATCAGCAGGGCGAACAGCGTCACCATGCCGGAGACCGAGAAGGTCCGCCACAGCACGGCGCGATAGATCGCGTCCCGCTCCGGCACGCCGACGACGTGCCCGTCCTCGGTCTTGCGCAGATCGAGGGCGGCGAGCAGGAAATAGTCGGTGACCGGCCCGGAGGCCCGGCGGATCGCCGCGACGGTCTTCGGCGCCACCCAGGCCGGATCGATCTCGGCGAGCGCGGCGCGCCAGTCGCCGTTCGGCGGCGTGTCGATCTTGGGAACCCGCCGCGCCGCCTTCATCACCATGCTGCGGCCGCCGTCGAGGGCGTAGTTGAGCCGCCGCGCCGCCGTGGCGACGGTGCCGGCGTCCGCCGACGTCTTGATGTCGGCGGCCAGCGCCGGCCACAGCGCCGCCGGAGGTTCGCCGGCGCCGTCCCAGGCGCGAGTGATCTGGACCACGTTCGGCCACACCGAGGCGACGTCGCCGTCCATCACAGAGCGCCGCAACATGTCGACGATCGGCACCAGGAAGGTGAAGATCAGGAACACGAACAGCGGCGCGACCAGGAAGAAAGCGGTCCAACGACGGCCGCGTTCGGCGCGGGCGTGGGCCTTGAGGAGATCGAGCTCGGCGCGGGTGACGTCGGACATGACCGCTTCGTCCTTGGATCGAGGGAAGAGGCCGGCGGTCGCCGAAAAGCGACCGCCGGAAACGTCGGCATCAGTTCTGCGCCGCCCACTTGTTGAAGCGTTCGGTGAGCTTGTCGTTGTTCTCGAGCCAGAAATCGACGTCGATCAGCTTGGCGTGCTCGAGGTTCTGCGGCGCCGTCGGCAGGTCGGGCATCAGCTTCTGATCGATCAGCGGCGTCGCGGCCTTGGCGGTGACGCCGTAGGCGATGTAGTTCGGCAGCTTGGCCTGGTTCTCCGGCTTGCCGGCGATGTTCAGGAACTCGTAGGCCGCGGCGAGATGCGGCGTGCCCTTGAGGATCACCCAGCTGTCGAGGGTGTAGAGCGCCTGGTTCCACACCATGCCGAAGTTGCGCTTGTCCTTCTTGTTGGCGGCGTCGATGCGGCCGTTGTAGACCGAGGTCATCGCCACCTCGCCGGAGGCCAGGAACTGCGGCGGCTGGGCGCCCGATTTCCAGAACACCAGATCCTTCTTGATGGTGTCGAGCTTCTTGAAGGCGCGATCGACGCCCTCCGGGGTCTTCAGCACCTCGTAGACCTTGTCGGCCGGCACGCCGTCGCCCATCAGCGCGATCTCGAGCGTCGTCTTGGCGCCCATGCGCAGGCCGCGCTTGCCCGGCCAGGTCTTGGTGTCGAAGAAGTCGGCCCAGGACTTCGGCGCCTTGTCGGCCGGGATCTTGTCCTTGTCGTAGCCGAGCACGAAGTCGTAGAGGATGGCGCCGACGCCGCACTTCGACACCGCGTCGGGCAGATAGGCGTCCTTGCCGCCGATCTTGGAGAAGTCGATCGTCTCGTAGAGGCCTTCCTCACAGCCGATGGCGAGCTCGTCGGATTCGACCTGCACCACGTCCCAACCGGCGTTGCCGCCCTGCACCTTGGCGCGCAGCACGCCGACGCCGCCGTCCCAGCTCTCGTCGACCAGATCGATGCCGGCCGCCTTGGCGGGCGCGAAGTAGATGACCTTCTGGGCGTCCTGATAGGCGCCGCCCCAGGAGACGACGGCGAGCTTGCCGCCGGCGGCCTGCGCGATCGCGCCGCCGATGAGAACCAGGGCGGCGGTCGCCGCGAAGAGGTGACTGCGCTTCATGTCGTCGGTCTCCCGTGGAGGTTCGTCGGATGTTCGATCTCGGTGACCCGCCGCCGCCGGCGGAGGGGGATGCTTCGACCGCGCGGGTGCGCGGAGCGAACTCGTCTCACGCCGACGTGCGCGCCGGGTCGTAGGCCCGGGCGTGGTCGGTGGAAAAGCCGAAGGCGATTTCCTCGCCGATCGCCGGCGCCGCGACGTCGCGCGCCGGCTGCTTGGCGACGACCTCGAACCCGTCGGCGGCGATGTGCACCTGCAGGTGATCGCCGTGATAGACGACGTCGGCGACCTTGCCGGAGAGCACGTAGTCGAGCCCGGTGGTCGCCGCGCCGATGCGCACGTTCTCCGGCCGCACGATCACCGCCACCGCGCCGGCGTCGGCCGCGTCGATTGCCGCCGCCCGGACGAGCTTGCCGCCGTGCAGCTCGACGATCGCGGTCTCGCCGTCGCGCCCACGCAGCACCCCGTCGAGCCGGTTCGACTCGCCGACGAAGGTGGCGACCAACCCGTCCGAGGGCTCCTCGTAGAGGGTCCGCGGATCGGCGAGCTGGCGGATCCGGCCGCCGGCGAAGACGGCGATGCGGTCCGACATGGTCAGCGCCTCGGTCTGGTCGTGCGTCACGTAGACGACGGTCAAGCCGAGCGACATGTGCAGCGAGCGGATCTCGTACTGCATGTGCTCGCGCAGCTGCTTGTCGAGCGCCCCGAGCGGCTCGTCCATCAGAACGAGTTCGGGCTCGAACACCAGGGCGCGGGCGAGCGCGATGCGCTGCTGCTGGCCGCCGGAGAGCTGCGACGGCTTGCGGTCGGCGACGTGCGGCAACCGCACCATGTCGAGCGCCCGCTTCACCTTCGCTTCGATGTCGGCCCGACCCATGCCGCGCACCTCGAGCGGAAAGGCGATGTTCTCGGCGATCGTCATGTGCGGGAACAGCGCGTAGTTCTGGAACACCATGCCGATGCCGCGCTCGTGCGGCGGCTTCTGCGACAGCGGCCAGTCGCCGAGATAGATCTCACCCGAGGTCGGCACCTCGAAGCCGGCGAGCATCATCAGACAGGTGGTCTTGCCCGACCCGGACGGGCCGAGCATGGTCAGGAACTCGCCCTTGGTGATCTCGAGATCGAGATCCTTCACCACGTGGACCTTGCCGTCGTAGGTCTTCGACACGCCCTGGAACGTGACGAGCGTCGGCGCGTGGGCGAGCTCGGAGCGACGGTTCGGCAGGGTCTTCGACATCTTCGA
>JAAYVT010000756.1 GCA_012517025.1 Phyllobacteriaceae bacterium
CCGGAGAACACCAGCGCCACCGGCGTCTCGACCACCACGAATTCGTCGGCGGCGACGTCCTCGCTTCCCCCGAAACGACGGGCCGGAAAGCTCCGCCGACCCTCGAACCCGGTCGTGAAATCGTAGGACATGGGACTCTCGTGATCCGCTTCACAGCACGGAAGATCGCACGTCTCGCTGCGAATATCAAACTAATAATCGATAAGTGTTATTTATCATAGCATAATCGGTGCCTATTCGTTCTGGTTGATCGCTCGGGCGTTGGAATTTACGAGGCTTTGATTTGAGAAGTTCGATCTCTTCAGTCGGTCAAGTACGCTTCTTTGTGGGTTTTTCGAATAGAAAATATTGCGTTTTCCGAAACGCAGGGGTTTCAATCGCGCTTCTTCAGGCGTTTCTTTGGACGGATGTTTGCGAGTCGAGGAAGAATCGATCGGCGCGCTCACCGTGCCGCTTCGAGCGACCGCAGCACCGTCTCGCTCGGCCAGCAGTCGACCTTCAGGCCGGCCGACTTCTCGTAGGCGCCGACGGCGGCACGGGTCAGCATGCCGGCCTTGCCGTCGATCGTGTCGGCGTAGAAGCCGCGCCGGGCGAGACTGCGCTGCATCGCCTCGACCGAGGTGGTCTTCAGCTGCGTCGAGGCCGACCACGGCGTGGCGAACGGGCCGCCGCCGGCGATGCGATCGGCGAGGTGGCCGACGAACAGCACGTAGAGATCGGAAAAGTTGTACGCCTTGATCACGAAATAGTTCGCCGTGACCAGAAACGACGGGCCGTAGATGCCCTCCGGCTGCAACAGCGACGCCGGCTCGCCGCGCTCGCCGGGAGAGACCGCCTTGCCGGACAGCGGGGCGAAACCGTCGGCGAGCCACGAGGCGATCGGCCGGCGCACTTCCGGCACGCCGGTGGTGCAGTCGACCGTGGCGGGTGCCCACACCTCCCAGGCCCATCGCACGCCCGGTCGCCACCCTTTGTCGGCGAGCTGTTTGGCGGCGGAGGCGAGCGCGTCCGGCACCGAATGCCAGATGTCGACGCGACCGTCGCCGTCTTGATCGACGCCGTGGCCGTAGTATTCGGAGGGCAGGAACTGGGTCAGACCGGTGGCTCCGGCCCACGAGGCGCGGAAGTCCTTTCGGGTGACGGCGCCCTGATCGAGGATCTTCAGCGCCAGGACGAATTCGCCGCGATATTGGTCCTTGCGGCGGCCGACGAAGGCCTGCGTCGCCACCACCCGCAGCAGGTCGTGGCGCTCCGGCGAGCGGCCGTAATCGGTCTCGCGGCCCCAGATCGCCAGCACCATCGACGCCGGCACGCCGAACCGCGCCTCGATCCGATCGAGGGCGGCGCGGTTGGTGCGCAGGAGCCGCCGCCCTTCGTCGGCGAGCCGCGCGATCGCGGATTCCTTCACGTAGTCGGCCGGCACCCGCACGAACTCGGGTTGCGCCGGCGCGCCGGTGGCGGGGCGCCCCGGCAGGACGAGATCGGGCAGCCCGTAATCCGGCTCGAGCCCGCGGGTCTCGCGGTCGAAGGTCTCGCGCGACACCCCGGCGTCCCGCGCCTCCGGCCACAGCGAGGCGACGAAGCGCGTGAAGTCGGCGTCCGCCGCACGGGTGGGCGACGGCAGGACGGCCGCCGCCGCCAGCAGGGCGAGGGCGAAGAGGGGGAGCGCGCGCAACGGATCGGTCTCGCTTCCAGTTCCAAATCGGAGGGACCGAGGCTAACACGGCGCGGCGGCGGCGAGAACGTCCGGTCGGTCGCCGCGACGGCGCGATCGGCTCAGCCGATGTCGTATTTCTTCAGCCGGTAGGCGAGCGTGGCGCGGCTGATGCCGAGCAGGCGGGCAGCGAGCGACAGGTTGCCCTTGGCCTCGGTCATCGCCAACCGCAGCATCCGCGCCTCGGTGTCGGCCAGCGTCGGCAGGCCGCCGTGGCCGTGGGCGAAGTCGATGTCGACGACGTCGGAGGCCTGCGACAGGCCGCCGTCGCGTTGAACCACGAAGGTGGTGGCGGTGACCTCCTCGCCGGTGGTGAAGAGGTGGCAGAGATCGAGCGATCCGCCCTCGTCGGCGAGGATGACGGCGCGCTCGACCAGGTTCTCCATCTCGCGGACGTTGCCGGGCCAGCGGTAGTTGATCAGGGCGTCGACGGCGCGCTCGCGGAAGCCGGTGATGGTCTTGCCGTGTTTGGCCGAGGAGCGGCGCATGAACCAGTTCATCAACAGCGGGATGTCGTCGCGACGGTCGCGCAGCGGCGGCACCCGGATCGGGAAGACGTTGAGGCGATAGAACAGGTCTTCGCGGAAGGTGCCTTCTTCCACCGCGGCGCGCAGATCGACGTTGGTCGCCGCGATCACCCGGACGTCGACCTTGCGCACCTTGTGGTCGCCGACCCGCTCGATCTCGCCCTCCTGCAGGGCACGCAGCAGCTTGCCCTGGGCGGTGAAGCTGAGGGTGCCGATCTCGTCGAGGAAGAGAGTGCCGCCGTGGGCGCGCTCGAAACGGCCGGGGCGCGAAACGGTGGCGCCGGTGAAGGCGCCCTTTTCGACGCCGAACAGTTCGGACTCGATCAGCTGATCGGGGATCGAGGCGCAGTTGACGGCGACGAACGGGCCCGTCGCGCGACGGCTGAGGCGATGCAGGTTGTGCGAGAAGATCTCCTTGCCGACCCCGCTCTCGCCGAGGAAGAGCACGGTCGCCTCGGTCGGCGCGACCTTCTTGACGAGGTGGCAGACCGAGTTGAAGGCGCTGGAGATGCCGACCATGCCGAAGTCGTTCTCGCCGCTGGTCGGCCCCCGCGCCGCCATGCGGGAGGTCGCCGGCAGCCTCTCCGGAGGGGTCGGGTCGAACTTGACGAAGTCGCCGATCTGCAGAAAGCGCAGGTCGTCGCGCGCGTCCTCGCCCCATTCCTCCGCCGGACGGCCGACGACGCGGCACTGGGCGTGACCGGTGCATTTGCATTCGGTCTCGCGCCACAGGATCGGCCGCCCCATGAAGGTCGAGGTGTAACCGCAGGCATATCCGACCAGCATCCAGCAGGCGGGTTCGTCGGCGACGCCGTAGCTCGCCATGTGCGCCTCCGCCTCGGCGCAGTCGATCAGGCGGAAGTCGCCGAAATAGCGGCCGTTGCCGACGTCGATGTCGAGCGACACCGGCTCGCAATGGACGATGCCCTCGAGCGAGACGAGCTGCGGTCCGGCGAGGAAGTTGTCGTAAGTGCCGGCACCTGCGCGCAACTTCTTCGCCATCTCGGCGTCGCTGGCGCCGGCTTGGTAACCGATGCGGGTGATCAGACCGCGCGCCGTCTCCTTGCCGAGGCTCTCGATCAGCTCCTGACGCAGCGCGCCGAGCGAGCTCACGTGCATCAGCATCATGCGCTGATCGTCGAGCCAGATCCGCCCCTGTTGCGGGGCGAAGCGCAGGCGGTTGGCGAGATCGTGGATCTCGGGCACGTGGATTTCCGGGACGTGGACGTCGCCGATCCCCGCCCCTCGCTTCGGTCCCGTCCCCGCGGCGCTCATGGTGGTTCCCCCCGTCGTTTTCTTGTCCCGGGTTATACGCTCGTTCATGCGCGCCTTTCCATGATCTCCCGCCGGGACCGGAGTGCTCCCTCTCCGGCCCCGGCGAGACGGGGGGCGGTCAGAAGAACCGATCGTAGTGGATGCGCTCGACCGGCACCGTCCAGCGCATGATCAACAGCTCCTGCAACGCCTCGATCATCGGCGGTGGACCGGCGAAATAGACCTCGCAGGTCGCGGCGCGGTCGGCGAGGCCCGCTTCCAACGCGGCGTGGACGAAGCCGCGCGCGCCGCTCCAGTCGCTCCCCTCCGGCTCGGCCGACAGCACCGGCACGTAGGAGGCGACGCCGGCGAGGTCGGCGCCGATCAGCTTCTCGAAGCCGAGATCGGCGCGGGTGCGGGCGCCTTCGAAGACCAGCACCCGCCGCGCCGGCCGCGCCGCGATCGCGGCTCGGGCGATCGACACGATCGGCCCGACGCCGGAGCCGCCGGCGACGCAGACGACGTCGCGTTCCACCGCCGCGCGGAAGTAGCCGTGGCCATAGGGCGCGTCGAGCGGGATCTCGTCGCCGATCGCCACCGCGTCGAACAGCGCGTTGCTGCCGCGCCCGCCGGGCACGCGGCGGACGACGAAGCGCCATTCGCCGGCTTCGTTCGGCAGGTTCGACATCGAATAGGCGCGCACGCCCTCGACCCCCGGCGGCCGCAACAGGCCGTATTGGCCGGGGACGAAGTCGGCCTGCCCCTCGGCCTGGAACACGAATTCCGACATCTCCGGGGTGATCGCGGTCTTGGCGACGAGGCGGGCGGCGCGGCGCCGGGGCGCCACCACCGACCGATATTCGTCGGCCGGGCGGACCTTGATCACGCAGTCGCCGCGCGGGCGCGACTGGCAGGCGAGGCGCTTGCCGCGTCGCCGGTCGCGTTCGGTGAGGCCGGGGGCCTCGGCCCACAGCGTCTCCATCTCGCCGGAAACGAGGTCGAACCGGCAGTTGCCGCAACCGCCGACGCTGCAGTCGTGGGGGAACCCGATGCCGGCGCGCAGGGCGCCGCGCAACAAAGTGTCCTCGTCGGCGGAGACGTCGAAGACGCCTCCGCCCTCCATTTCGATCCGGTGGGTCATCGATCGCTCACCCGCCTCACAGACCGAGACCGGCGCGCCACGCCGCGACCGCAGACCGCGCCGTCGCCGCCGCGGCGGGGACGTCGGGCAGATGCGCGCAATAGGCGTCGATGGCGGCGTCGCCGAGCGGCGTCCATTTCGCCAGCCAACCGGCGAGCACCTCGCGGTTGCCCTCGGTCTCGAGCATCATCTTGACCAGCGCCGCCGTCCACCGGCGGTGGCGATCGGCGTCGACCAGATGGGCGTCGGAGAGGAGGCCGATCAGGTTGTCGCCGTTGTGGCGGCCCGACAGGCCGAGGCCGCGCAGCACCGTCTCCTCGACCGCCGGCCGGGCGACCAGGTTCATGGCGACGAAGTGCTCGCCCCAGTCGTAGGTGGAAAGCCCCTTCTCGACCAAGGCGCGGAAGCCCTGCCAAGCCGGATCTGTCTCCCAATGCGCCCGTTCGCCGGTGCCGAAGCCGACGCCGTCGAAGGTCTTGGCGAGTTCCCGGGTGCGATAGGCGGTGTGGGTCAGCCAGCGCAAGGAATCGGCGGTCTGATAGGTGGCGCAGTTGGAGATCGTCGAGGCCGGCGCGATCTGACAGAGATAGGCCGAGCCCATCTGCAGGGTGTGGAAGAGGTAGCGCGCCGGCG
>JAAYVT010000757.1 GCA_012517025.1 Phyllobacteriaceae bacterium
CTCGAGCTTCCCTTCGTCGATCTCGACCAGGAGATCGAGAAGGCCGCCGACCTGACCGTCGCCGAGATCTTCGCCCGCCACGGCGAAACGCATTTCCGCGACGGCGAACGCAAGGTGATGGCACGCCTGCTCGGCGACGGCGCACAGGTGCTGGCGACCGGCGGCGGCGCCTTCATGAACGCCGACACCCGCGCCGCCATCGCCGAGCGGGCCGTCTCCGTGTGGATCGAGGCCGACCCCGGCGTCCTCTACCAACGCGTCCGCCACAAGCCGACGAGACCGTTGCTGCAGAATCCCGATCCGGAAGGCACGCTGCGCCGCCTCGTCGCCGAGCGCTATCCGGTCTATGCCCTCGCCGACGTCACCGTGAAGTCGCACGACGCCTCCAAGGAGACGATGACCGAGGACATCCTCGTCGCTCTCGCCGCCCATTTCGATCGCGCGCCCGTACCCGGAGCTCAGCCATGACCGCCCCCACCGCCCCGACCGTCGTCCCGGTCGCCCTCGCCGACCGCTCCTACGAGATCCTGATCGGCCGCGACCTGCTCGCCGGCGCCGGCGCCGAGCTCGCCCGTCGCTTCCCCGGCGCCCGCTACGCGGTGATCACCGACGAGACCGTCGCCGAGCATCACCTCGACACCCTGATCGGCAGCCTGACCGAGGCCGACCTCGGCTTCACTTCGATC
The DNA here is from genome assembly GCA_012517025.1 of Phyllobacteriaceae bacterium. GTDB lineage: Bacteria > Pseudomonadota > Alphaproteobacteria > Rhizobiales > Ancalomicrobiaceae > Pinisolibacter. The sequence goes on from JAAYVT010000757.1 coordinate 687, forward strand.
GTGGTGTCGCCGGGCGAAGGCTCGAAGAGCTTCGAAACGCTGGAGGACATCGTCGACGGCGTCCTCTCCGCCCGGCTGGAGCGCGGCGATCTGCTGATCGCGCTCGGCGGCGGTGTCATCGGCGACCTCGTCGGCTTCACCGCCGGCATCGTCCGCCGCGGCATGCGCTTCGTGCAGATGCCGACCTCCCTGCTCGCCCAGGTCGACAGCTCGGTCGGCGGCAAGACCGGCATCAACACCCGCCATGGCAAGAATCTCGTCGGCCTGTTCCACCAGCCGAGCCTGGTGCTCGCCGACACCGCCACCCTCGACACGCTCGACCCGCGCCACCTGCGCGCCGGCTACGCCGAGGTGGTGAAATACGGCCTGATCGACGACGCCGCCTTCTTCCACTGGCTGGAGGCGAACCACGCCGAGATCTTCGCCGGCGGCCCGGCCCGCATCGGCGCCATCGCCGCCTCCTGCCGCGCCAAGGCGGCGGTGGTCCGGGTCGACGAGAAGGAGGCCGGGGTGCGCGCCCTGCTCAACCTCGGCCACACCTTCGGCCACGCCTTCGAGACCGCCTGCGACTACGACCCCGAGCGTCTGGTGCACGGCGAGGGCGTGGCGATCGGCATGGTGCTGGCGCACGAGTTCTCGGCGCGGCTGAACCTCGCCTCGCCCGACGACGCCGCCCGCGTCGCCGCCCATCTCGCCGCCGTCGGCCTGCCCACCGAGATCTCCGACATCCCCGGCGGCGTCGGCACCGTCGACGACCTGATGCGGTCGATCTTCCAGGACAAGAAGGTCAAGCGCGGCCGCCTCACCTTCATCCTGACCCACGGTATCGGCGAGGCCTTCGTCGCCGACGACGTCACGCCGGATCAGGTCCGCGCCTTCTTGGAGGACAAGCTCGCCGCCTGAAGCGCGCCGGCTCGCACCGCGACGGGGCATTCGGACGGTTCGAAACTCGTGGGCACGGCGGCCCGGCCGGCCACCACTCCTTCGGACGTCGGGTCACACCCGCGCCGCGAGCGCGGCACCGCGCGGATCGACCGTCTCGACCCGGTCGCGCCCGGCCCGTTTGGCGGCGTAGACGCCGGCGTCCGCCCACGCGAGCAGCCGTTCGAGGTCCGGCCCGGCGAGCGCCGGCGCCGACAGGCCGATGCTGACCGTCGCCGCCAGCGGCGTCCCGTCGGGACCGAACCGCATCTCGGCGAAGGCGCGGCGGATCTCCTCCGCCGCCCGCCGCCCGGCGAGGAAGTCGCGATCGGCGGCGAACAGTACGAACTCCTCGCCGCCCCAACGCGCGAACACGTCGCCCGGCCGCAGCCGCGCCGCCACCAGATCGGCGAAGCCGACCAGAACCGCGTCGCCGACCGCGTGGCCGTGCCGATCGTTGATCGATTTGAAGCGATCGATGTCGAAGAACATCAACGTGCCGCTCTCCGGCGCCTCGGCGAGACGCTCGCGCGCCCGCTCGACGAAGGCGCCGCGGCTCAGCGCCCCGGTCAGGTCGTCGGTCTCCGCCCGCAGGCGATGACGCACCTCGGCCCGCTCCGCCGACATCGCCAACATCAGGTGGCCGGCGATCAGGCCCAACACCAACAGCGCCAGCGACGCCCAGGTCAGCCACACCGTGCGGATCGCCGCCGTGCCGGTCGCCTCGATCGGCCACAGCGCCATCAACCCGGCCCGCACCCACAACAGCACCGCCACCCCGCCGAGCACCGACGCCGCCCGCTCGAGCGACGGCAACGGCTCCACCCGCCGCCGTCCCACCAGGATCGCCGTCGCCAGCGTGACCTGGAGCCCGCACAGCACCGACATCGCGATCACCCGCAGGTCGAAGCGCTCGAAGAACGGCGGCCACAGGCACAGCCCCGCCCACACCGCGACGCCGCCGAAGGCGGCGAGCCACGACGGCGGCCGGCCGACGAAGCGCATCACCCCGACGGTCAGGAAGCCGTAGGCGGAGAGCACCACCGCGTTGGCCACCCCGAGCGACCAGAGATCCGGCAACCGGTCGCGTTCGCCGATCAGCATGACGCCCGGCACCACCACCAGGAACCCGAGCCCCCAGTCTCGCAACTCGCGACGACTCGGGTCGTCGCGATGGTTGACCAGGAACAGCACACCGAGTGCCCCCAGAATCAGCGAGGACACCAGCACCAGAGTATTCACGTCGAGAGGTGCCATCGCGAAGGTCCGTCCCGGGGGTCGTTCGCCGAGGAAGATCCGTCTTATCCCGGACTCCCCGAACAGACGCTTAAGATCGCGCCGCGTCGACCGTCCGATGCCGTCACGACGGATCCGCCTCGATCGACAGCGCGTGCACCCGCTCCGCCAGCTCCTGGCGCAGCACCTCGTTGATCATGCGGTGGCGTTGCAGCCGCGACGTGCCGGCGAAGGCGGGAGCGGCGATCCGGATCAGGAAATGGGTCTCGCCCTCGGCGTGATGACCGCCGTGGCCGTGGTGGTCTTCGGATTCGTCGATCACTTCGAGAAAGGTCGGCGCGAAGGCGGTGGTGAGCTTGTCGATCATGCGGCTGCGATAGGTCATGAGGGCTCCCGAAACGGCGGCGATCAACCGAATGTTAACCGTGTCGGCGTCGGATCGGAACCGTTCGCTCCGGCCGATCGCGATCACGACGCCGCGTTCGAAGCTTGAAGCGAGCGGCTCGAACCCCCAATATCGCGCGATGGCCCTGGATTTCGATCTCTTCGAACACATTCGCATCAAGCCGGACCCCGAGCTGGTCGCCCGGCGCACTCTGCCGCCCTGCGAATGGGGCGGCTGCGATGCCGCCGCCACCCACCGCGCCCCCAAGGGCCGCGGCCACGAGGGCGAGTACCATCACTTCTGCCTCGACCACGTCCGGCTCTACAACAAGTCCTACGACTATTTCGCCGGCATGGCCGACACGGCGATCGCCGACTTCCAGAAGGAAGCCACGATCGGCCACCGCCCGACCTGGAACATCGGGGTCAATCCCGATTCGCAGGCCGGCCGCACCCGCGCCGCCGAGGACTTCGAGGTTCCGCGCAACTGGTCGCGCCGCTCCGGCGATCCGCGCCTGCAGTTCGGCCGCATCCGCGCCCGGATGGAGCGCCCGCTCCCCGTCCGCAGGGTCAAGCCGTTGGAGAAGAAGGCGCTCGACGCCCTCGGCCTGCCCGAGACCGCGACCTCCGAGGAGATCCGCGCCCGCTACAAGGATCTGGTCAAGCGCCACCATCCCGACGCCAACGGCGGCGACCGCTCCCAGGAGGAGCGGCTGCGCGAGATCATCCACGCCCACAAGCTGTTGCGCGCCGCCGGTCTGTGCTGACGCGCCCGCACCTCTCGCATGGGTGCCATTCCTCGCGCGCGAAGCGACCGAGACGACGACGGCATGACTGGTGCGAGCGGGCCGCGCTCGTTAGAGTGACGACGACACCGCAACGACGACCCCGCCGAGATCGACGCGCGCGCGCCGGCCTCGTCCGGGACGGAGGAATGATGAGCGAATCCGAGAAGCCCGCCGGCCTGCCCGACACCACCGTCTCCGTCCGCGACACCTTCGGCTTCGAGAGCGACCTGATCGTCCCGGCCTATTCGGAAGCGAACGAGCACGTTCCCGATCTCGACCCGGACTATCTGTTCGACCGCGACACCACCCTCGCCATCCTCGCCGGCTTCGCCCGCAACCGCCGCGTGATGATCACCGGCTACCACGGCACCGGCAAGTCGACCCACATCGAGCAGGTCGCCGCCCGCCTCAACTGGCCCTGCGTGCGCGTCAATCTCGACAGCCACATCTCGCGCATCGACCTGATCGGCAAGGACGCCATCGTCGTCAAGGACGGCATGCAGGTGACCGAGTTCCGCGACGGCATCCTGCCCTGGGCCTATCAGAACAACGTCGCGCTGGTGTTCGACGAATACGACGCCGGCCGCCCGGACGTGATGTTCGTGATCCAGCGCGTGCTGGAGAGCTCCGGACGCCTGACCCTGCTCGACCAGAACCGGGTGATCAAGCCGCATCCGGCCTTCCGCCTGTTCGCCACGGCCAACACCATCGGTCTCGGCGACACCTCCGGCCTCTACCATGGCACCCAGCAGATCAATCAGGCCCAGATGGACCGCTGGTCAATCGTCACCACGCTGAACTATCTGCCGCACGACGAGGAAGTCGGCATCGTTCTGTCCAAGGCGAAGCATTATCGCGACGCCGCGGACGGCCGCGACACCGTCTCCAAGATGGTCCGCGTCGCCGACATGACGCGCAACGCCTTCGTCGCCGGCGAGCTCTCCACCGTGATGAGCCCGC
>JAAYVT010000063.1 GCA_012517025.1 Phyllobacteriaceae bacterium
ATGGTTCTGGTCACGACGGCCCGACCTCGACGCGCTGATGGACGTCGGGTTTAGCGTGGCGACGCGACGATCTCAACGACGGAAGCGGCAGAGGTGCCTTTCGGGCGGCGGGTGGGCGAAGGGGGAGAGGCGATCGTCACCCCTTCGTCGGGCTTCCGTAGAAATCGCGGCCGGAGAATTCGTCGAGGGTGGCGCGGTTTTCGGCGGTGTTGAAGCGCCAGTCGCCCCATTCGGGGTCGGGCATGCCCTTCGCCACCCAGGCGGCGACGACGCCGTCGGCGATCTCCTCCGGCGTGTCGGTGCCGAAATGGGCGAGCCCCTGCGGATTTTCGGACGTTACCAAGCTCGCGTCCTCCGGCGTCGCGCCCGACGATGCGATCACCACCAGTGCCCGCCGGACGTAATTCATGAGAGCTGGACCATCGAGACCGAATTCGTCCCGCCCTTCTCCGACGATCGAGCATAGCCCGATGCCGATCTCATCGTTTGCTATCTCTCCGACGTATCGAGGTAGATAATTCTCGATGGTCTCACCCGTGCTTTTTCCTCTGATGAGTTCGCTCATTTGAAATGTACCTTTGTTCCATTTTTCACGTGGGGATCGCGGCTGTGAAGTATGTCTATCGTAAAGTCGTTCTCCGTGCTCCATCTCAGTCCGAAGATGGAGCCGTCCGATCGCATGAATTCTCTTCCACGATAGCTGTCTCTCGAATCCAGAGGGAGAGCCCCATTCATCAGACGTCACACGAGATCACGAAAATCCTCCCGTGAGACGGTACGCGTCGTTTCCTTCGAAGTGGCGACCTGTTCGCCGACCCATTCCCCACCGGGACGGATGCAGACTCCCAGTCGCTCCTCCTGCGCTCGTGGGTCCCCGAGCTCTGCCAGTCTACTGCGTGCGGCCTCGAGCGTGCCCTTTGCCGCTTCGATTTCACCTTCGATGGTTTCGGTCAGACTTTCCGGGGGGCGCCATCGAGGATCGATTCGGCGAACCGAAGCGACTGCAGCTTGGGCCTGTGCATCGGTGATCGCCCATTCGGTCAATTGCCCGGGCGTTCCCTCCAGTGGACGGGCGCCGAGGCGGGTCGTCACGGTCGAGCGCGGCAGGCGCGTCGGGCCGTTCTGGGCGAGGCGGACGCGGTCACCGCCGCCGCTTCCACCGCCGTCGGTCCAACGGCCGCCGCCGCTCTCACCGGCGGGAATGCGTGGCTGATCGGGGTTGTATTTTCGATGCAGGAGGACGAAGCGCAACAAACTCGCGTCGACGCGCAAGCCGAACAACTCGGATCGCAGTCGCCGGACTTCGAATTCGTCTGCGAGGACAGGGAGAGAAGCGGATCGAAACACGAAAGACATCGACATCGTCGGTGTGCGACGATCATGAGGCCGTTTCGAGCCAGGGGATCTACTTTTCAATTATCCCCGAATACGGCGAGGGCGGCGCCGATCGTTCGGCACCGCCCTCGAACCGTTCGGGGTCTCCCGTCACCTCGCCGCCGTCGGCGAGGCGGGTGGGCGTCAGCCCTTGACCCAGACTTCCACCTCGCCGGACAGCTTGATCGTCAGCGGCCGGCCGTGGCGGTCGAGGCTGCGGCCGGCGGGAACCCGGATCCAGCCTTCCGACACGCAGTATTCCTCGACGTTGAACTTCTCCACGCCCTTGAAAC
>JAAYVT010000758.1 GCA_012517025.1 Phyllobacteriaceae bacterium
CGCCGGCGCGAGCGCCCTCGTCGCCGACGTCGACGCGCTCTACGCCGATCGCCTCGATCTCGCCCGCGCCCGCGCCACCCTCGCCGGCCACCGCGCCGAAGTGGTCGACGGCGGCGACCTCGTCCGCCTCGCCGAGCGCGAGCTGATGGGCTCGCTAGACGCGACCGCCCGCACCGCGATTCTCGAGGCGGCCAAGCGCGTGTCGGTGGTCACCGCGATCAGCCCGCGCGCCCTCGTCGACGTCGCCTACGTCGCCTTCGAAACGCTGCGGCTGATGCGCCGCCTCGCCGATCTCTACGGCGGCCGGCCCGGCAATCTCGGCTTCCTGCGCCTCGTCGGCCGGGTCTTCGTCCACCTCGGCGTCACCGGCGGCATGGCGCTCGGCGACACGCTGGTGCAGCAGCTGGTCGGCCAGGGGCTGGCCGCGCGGCTCTCCGCCAAACTCGGTGAAGGCGTGGTGAACGGCCTGCTCACCGCCCGTCTCGGCCTCGCCGCCCTGGACGTGGTGCGCCCGCTGCCGTGGAACGCGCTGTCGCGCCCGGCTTTCTCCGACATGATGAAGGAGTTGACCCGCTCGGCGACCGGCTTCGAAACCGGCGACAAACAGAGTTGACCTCAGGGGACCGCGCGATGGATCAGCACGGCGCGCAGTCCCGGAAAATCGATCTTCACGCCGGTCAGGCGGAAGCCGCCGTAGTGCAGTCGCCGCGTCGCGAGCAGCAGGTTCGCCACCTTGGCGCACTGGGGCGAGACGCCGACCGGCGACGTCGGCGCCGGGTCCTGCGACACGTCTCGGAAGAAGATCTCGAGCTTCGGCGTCAGATCCAGTTCGGTCCGCACCTCGTCGAACTCGAAGCCGATCGCCTTCATCTCGACGGCGCAGGTCTGGGCACGATCGAACAGCGCCGTCATCACGTCGCCGATCAAGGCGTGCTGTTGCGCCCACGCGACCTCGGCCCGCGCCGCCCCGACGGCGAGTGCGAGGCCGAAGGCGATTCCGAATCGGCGCATGCTCAGCCCCCTCGACCCGTATCGCGCGAACCGCGACGAAGAAGCATCTATAAGATGTATATTTCTCAGAGACAATCGACGATGGTGATTTCCTCGCCGATCGCTCGGATCCCGGTTCGTTCGACACGTCTTTCGAACGCTCCCGCCAGCCCCCCGGCGCGGGAAGGACGGCCATGTCGAAACGACTTGTTTGACCTCACGCAATGCGCGACTTTGGTCGCGGCGTAACGAGGTCGTCGGATCGCCCGAGGCGTCAGAAGAGAAGTCGTCGCCCGGGCCGAGGAGGAGAGCAATCGATGTTCAAGAAGATCGTCGTGCCGGTCGACCCGAGCGAGATCGAATTCGCCAAACCGGCGGTCGACGCCGCCGCCAATCTCGCCAAGCAGGCCGACGGCGAGATTCGCCTGATCGCCGTGCTGCCGGTGATGAACGGTTACGTCTCCGAACTCCTGCCGGCCGACTACGAGGCCGCGCTCGAGACCGAGACCGACAAGCGCGTCAAAGATCTCGGCGCCGCCGCCGGCATCGCGGCCGACAAGCTGTCGGTGGTGATGCGGACCGGCTCGGTCTACCACGAGGTGATCGACGAGGCGAAGGAGTGGGGCGCCGACGCCATCGTCGTCTGCTCGCACCGCCCGGCGATGTCGACCTATCTGCTCGGCTCCAACGCCGCCAAGATCGTCCGCCACGCCACCTGCTCGGTGCTGGTGCTGCGCGGCTGAACACGGCCCTCCGGGGGTCGCCGCCCCGGCGCCCCCCGAAAGGCCCTCTTTCCTCCATTCCCCGCCCGGCTCGCTCCGGGCGCGACGGTCACGCGGCCCCTCCGGCCGGCGGGGCGCAATCGGCGGAGAACGACGCGGATGGTCACGAGCCGGGACTTCGCCGGAACCACTTGGCGTCTCGTTCGAGAGAACGGCGCCGTCGTCGCCCCGGTCGTGATGCTGCGCCCCGACGGCGGCATCGGCGGCGTCGAGGAGGCGATCGCCCGCGGTTGGCGGGTGCGCGACGACCGCCTCGCCATTCTCGACGGCGACGGCGTCGCCTCGCTGACCTTCGCCCTGCCCCGGAACGGCGACGCCCGTCGCCTGGCCGGCTGCGTCGCCGGCGCCGAGACGACCGTCGTCGGCCTGGAGCGCATCGCTCTGCCCTCGGCGCTCGCCGCCCCCCAGCCGCCCGCGCCGGCCCCGGTCTTCCGCGACCGCGTCGGCCGCCGCCGCGACGATCTGGTGATCCTGCGCGCCGGCACCGGCTCGCTGCATCCCACCTGGACCGACGACCTCGACGACGCCGATCGCGATTGGGATCTCTGCATCAGCTGGTACGACGCCGCCGAGCCCGATCCGGAGATGCCCTGCGAATACCTGACGGTGCAGCGCGAGGTGCGCAAACTCGCCGCCGTCCGCGACATCTTCGCCCATCGGCCCGACTTCGCGGACTATCGTCGGATCTGGCTGCCCGACGACGATCTCGCGGTGTCGCGCCGGGCGATCAACCGCCTGTTCGCGATCTGCCGCCGCAACCATCTCGACCTCGCCCAGCCGGCGCTCGACGAGGCCTCCCACGTCAGCCACGCCGTCACCCGCCGCGACCCTCGTTTCGCCCTGCGCTTCACCAACTTCGTCGAGGTGATGTGCCCGGTGTTCTCGGCCGAGGCGCTCACCGCCTGCCTCGACACCTTCCCGACCACGCTGACCAGTTGGGGCCTCGACGTGGTGTGGCCGTCGCTGGTCGGCGCCGGCGGCACCCGCATCGCCATCGTCGACGCCGTCACCGTCACCCACACCCGCCCGGTCGGTGGTGGCTACGACATGTCCTCGGCCTTCGGCGAAATGAACGCCCTGCTCGCCGCCTGGGGCAAGAAACTCGCTCCGGTGGTCTACGGCGGCATCTCGGCCGGCGCGCCGGTGTGAGGCGGCGCGCCTCGCCGCCGCGCCCCGGTCAGTCGGGAAGAAGGCCGATCAACCGCGCCACGATCCGCTGCCGGCGCGGATCGAGCCCGGCGAGATGGTGTCCGGCGCGATCCGGATCCGGCAGCGCCCGCGCGCCCGCCGGCGGCTCCTCGCCGGCCGCCCGATAGATCGTCTCCCACCAGCAGGTGTAATGCAGCGTCGGCTCCGCCACCTCGGCGTGGACGAGCCCGGAGCGCTCCAGCACCACGTCGTGGAACACCACGTCGCCGCGTTCGGCGATCTCCTTGGGCTGCGCCGCGAAATGGTGCAGCAGGTGGAACGACCCGCGCAGAAAGAACAGGCAATTGGTGTCGACGTCGCGTCCGGTGATGCCGATCGGAATCCAGCTGCCGTCGGGGCGATGATAGAACCGCTTCGCCAGCACCCAGTCGCAGGGCTCCGCCGTCGCAGCCGCCGCCGCCAGACAGGCCTCGACGTGGTTCGGCTCCGGCCAATTGTCGGCGTCGACGAAGCACAACGCGTCGTAGCCCTCGGAAATCGCCAGCGTCACCCCGACCCCACGCGGCGTGTTGCCGAAATCGCCGTGCTCCCGGTCGAGCCGGACGTGGCGCACACCGACCCCGTCGATCCACGCCTGCGGCCGCCCGTCGGCGACCAACAGATGGTCGACCGGCACGCTCTGCCGTGCGACCGCGTCGAGACAACGCTCGATCGTCGCCCGGTCCTCGCCGTGATAGGCGGTGATCACCAGCACCTTCGAGGCTTCGGCCGGCTTCGCGCCGCCCACCGTCGCCGGCCCCGCCGACAGCGGCAGGCCGGTGAGCCGCGCCACGATGGTGCGCTCGCGATGATCGAGCGTGGCGAGCCAGCGATCCACCGCGCCACCGTCGACCGAAGGCTTGGCCCCCGGCGGCGGCGTTTCGCCGAGCGCCTGATAGACCGATTCCCACAGGCAGAGGTAATTGACCGTCGGCGACTTGATCACCGCCGTCCTGCGCTTGGCGAGCCGGAGCGCGGCATAGAACAGCCGATCGCCGATCGACGACATCTCGCGCGGCATCGCCGAGAAGAGATGCAGGAAATCGTAGCTGCCGGGCAGGAAGAAGAAGCAGTTGGTGTCGACGTGCCCGGTCATCGCCTCGTCGGCGATCGGCAGAATGCTCTCGTCCGGCCGGCGCATGGTGCGGGTGGCGACGACGTAGTCGATGTCGGGGGCCGCCCGCGCGCCCTTCAGGCACATCGCGACGTGGTTCGGCTGATACCAGTTGTCGGCGTCGCAGTAGCAGAGCGCGTCGTAGCCCTCCGAGATCGCCAGCAGCGAGCCGACACCGCGCGGGGTGTTGCCGTAGTCGGCGTGCGCCCGGTCGAGCCGGAGATGGCGGACGTCCTCGCCGTCGATCCAATCCTGCGGAAATCCGTCGGCGACCAGCAGGTGGTCGACGATCGCCGCGCCGGAGAGCTTCGCCGTCTGGGTCGCGACCGAGCGGATGGTGCGCTCGATCAGCGCCCGGTCTTCCTTGTAATAGGCGGTGACGACGAGGACGCGGGGCGCGCTCGTCTCTGCCGCGGTCGGCGCCTCGCCCAAGGTCGTCCCTCCGATTCGTCTCGGCGCCAGTCTAGAGACGAACCCCGGAGCCGTCAGAGGAGATTTCCCGCCTCACCGCGCCAATTGCCGCGCCGCCCGGTCGAGCCCCTCCAGGGTGAGCGGATACATCCGGTCGCCGACCAACCGCTTCACCATGCCGATCGACGGGGTGTAGCCCCACCAGTCTTCGGGGGTCGGATTGAGCCAGGCGATCTTCGGATAGACCGTCGTCACCCGCTCGATCCATTTCGCCCCGGCCTCTTCGTTCCAATATTCGACCGAGCCGCCGGCGTGGCTGATCTCGTAAGGCGACATCGACGCGTCGCCGACGAAGATCACCTTGTAGTCGGAGGGATATTTGTGCAGCACCGAGAAGGTCTCGATCTTCTCCGTCTGCCGGCGCGCGTTGTTCTTCCACACGAAGTCGTAGAGACAATTGTGGAAATAGAACCACTCCATGGTCTTGAACTCGGTGCGCACGGCGGAGAACAGTTCCTCGCAGACGCGCACGTGGTCGTCCATCGAGCCGCCGACGTCGAAGAAGACGAGAAGCTTCACCGCGTTGCGCCGCTCCGGGCGCATCTTGACGTCGAGATACCCGTGCTCGGCGGTCGACTGGATGGTGCCGTCGAGATCGAGCTCATCGGCCGCGCCGGTGCGGGCGAAGCGGCGCAGGCGTTTGAGCGCCACCTTGATGTTGCGGGTGCCGAGCTCGACCGCCCCGTCGAGATCCTTGAACTCGCGTTTGTCCCAGACTTTCACCGCGCGGCGATGGCGCGAGGCGTCCTGGCCGATGCGCACCCCTTCCGGATTGTAGCCGTAGGCGCCGAAGGGCGAGGTGCCGGCGGTGCCGATCCACTTGTTGCCGCCCTGATGCCGCCCCTTCTGCTCCTCGAGCCGCTGTTTGAGCGTCTCCATCAGCTTCTCGAAGCCGCCGAGCGCCTCGATCTTCGCCTTCTCCTCCTCGGTGAGGAAGCGTTCGGCGAGTTTCCTCAGCCATTCCTCCGGGATTTCGGCTTCCGCCGCCTCGCTCATCAGGTCGAGACCCTTGAACACCTCGCCGAACACCCGGTCGAAGCGATCGAGGAAGCGCTCGTCCTTGACGAGGCAGACGCGGGCGAGGTGATAGAAATCCTCGACCCGCTTTTCCGCCAGATCCTTCTCGAGCGCTTCCATCAGGGTCAGATATTCCCGCAAGGAGACGGGGATCCCGGCCGACTTCAGTTCGGTGAAGAAGGTGATGAACATGGGGGCGCCCCGGCTCCGACGATCGCTCGTGCGATCATCCCCGTCGCGGCCGGGAACGGCAAGCCCCGCCTCAGATGAGATCCGCCATCCCGACGATCTCGCAGAACTCCGCCGCCAGGGTCGCCACATGAATGCGGTGGATCTCCTCGGCCGGGATCGTCCCGCCGTTCACCGGATCGGGCAGATCGGAACAGTCGCAGGCGTCGTGCACCAGGATCGTCTCCCACCCCATGTTGGCGCCGGTGCGGACCGTCGTCGACACGCACATGTCGGTCGACCAGCCGAAACACACCACCTTCTTCGCCTTCATCCGCCTGAGCTTCAGATCGAGATCGGTGCCGATGAAGGCTGAATTGACCGATTTCACCACGATCCGTTCGTGCATCGCCCATTCGAAGCCGGGGCGCATGGCGTTGCCCGGGTGACCGGCATGCCACAGGCTCCCCTCCTCCTCCGAATCGTGGCGGACGTGGATGATCGGCAGCCCCATCCGCCGCCACAGATCGAGCAGCTTCAGCCCGTTCTCGTCGAGCTTCGGGTTGCCGCGACGCGGCCGGCCGGGCCAGTCGAGCGCCTTCTGCATGTCGATGGGAAGCAGCACGGCGCCGTCGAAATCGAACATGGGAGCCTCCTCGCGCGCCGACGCGGACGTGATCGGCCGACCCTCGCCCGCCCGTCGCCATCGACGCCCGGGCACGATAGGCTGGTTCGCCCCGAGGCCGCCAGCCTCTCCTCGCCGAGCAGATCCGCGCCCATGCCCGTGACCGCCCTCGATCCCGTGACCGCCCTGATCCTGATCGATCTTCAGAAGGGCGTCCTCGCTCTGCCGACGATCCACCCGAGCGGCGAGATCGTCGCCGCCGCCGCCCGGCTCGCCGCCGGCTTTCGCCGCGCCGGCCGGCCGGGCGTCCTGGTCGACGTCGCCGGCGGCCCGCCGGTGCGCGTCGAACGGCCCCGCTCCCTCGCCGGTCTTCCCGCCGACTGGCGCGACCTCGCCCCCGAACTCGGCGCCGCGCCGGACGATCTCCGCGTCACCAAGCGATCCTGGGGCGCCTTCACCGCCACCGGGTTGGAGGCGAGCTTGCGCGAGCGCGGCGTCACACAGGTGGTGATCGCCGGCATCTCCACCTCGATCGGCGTGGAGACCACCGCCCGTCAGGCCTTCGAGGCCGGATTCAACCTGACCGTCGCCGTCGACGCCGTCACCGATCTCGACGCCGGTGCCCACGAGCGAGCACTGTCGGTGATCTTCCCCCGCCTCGGCGAGACGGCCACCGTCGACGAGATCCTCGCCCTGCTCGCGGAGCCCCGCCGATGAGACGCCGCCTCGCCCTGTTCGTCGCCACCCTCCTCGCCCTCGCCGCCCCGGCCGGTGCCGTCTCGCCGCCGGCGGTCGAAGGCGGACGCGGCATGGTGGTCACCGCCAACCGGCTGGCGAGCGAGGTCGGCGCCGAGATCCTGCGCGCCGGCGGCAACGCCGTCGACGCCGCCGTCGCGGTCGGCTACGCCCTCGCCGTGGTCGATCCGTGCTGCGGCAACATCGGCGGCGGCGGCTTCCTGCTCTTCCGCCGGGCCGACGGCGAGGCGCGGTTCCTCGACTTCCGCGAGACCGCTCCGGCCGCCGCGCATCGCGACATGTATCTCGACGCGAGCGGCGCGGTGGTGAAGGGGGCGAGCCTCGACGGCTGGCGGGCGAGCGCCGTGCCCGGCACCGTCGCCGGGCTGGAAGACGCGCGGACCCGCTGGGGCCGGCTGCCGCGCGCCGCCGTGATGGCGCCGGCGATCCGCCTCGCCCGCGACGGCTTCGTGCTCACCCGCGCCGACGCCGACATCCTGGCGCGCGGCGCCCCGCGTCTCGCCCGCGATCCGGAAGCCGCCCGCCTGTTCCTGAAGCCCGACGGCAAGCCGCTCGCCCCCGGCGACCGCCTCGTCCAGAGCGATCTCGCCGCCACCCTGGAGGCGATCTCCTCCGGCGGCGGCGACGCCTTCTATCGCGGTCCGATCGCCGCCGCCGTGGCGAAGGCGATGGCCGCCCACGCCGGCACGCTGACGGTGGACGATTTCGCCGCCTATTGGGCGAAGGAGCGCGACCCGGTGCGGTGTTCCTATCGCGGCCACGAGGTGCTCTCCGCCCCGCCGCCCTCCTCCGGCGGCCTCACCCTCTGCCTGATGCTGAACATCCTGGAGGGTTGGGACCTGAGGGCGTCGGGCTGGCATTCGGCGCTCTCCGTCCACCGCATGGTCGAGACGATGCGCCATGCCTATCTCGATCGCAACACCCTGCTCGGCGATCCCGACGTCGTCGCGATCCCGACCGAGCGGCTGCTGTCGAAGGACTACGCGGCGGTGCTGCGCGCCCGCATCGAGGCACGCGGGGTCGAGCCGACCGACCGCCTCGCCGCCGATCCCGCCCCACACGAGAAGCCCGAGACCACTCATTATTCGATCGTCGACGCGGACGGGAACGCCGTCGCCGTCACCTACACCATCAACGGCCTGTTCGGCGCCGGCGTCGTCGCCCCCGGCACCGGCTTCCTGCTCGACGACGAGATGGACGACTTCACGGTGAAGCCCGGCGCCGCCAATCTGTTCGGCCTGGTCCAGGGCAGCCGCAACGCCATCGCGCCGGGCAAGCGCCCGCTCTCCTCGATGGCGCCGACCATCGTCGCCCGCGACGGCCGGCTGTTCCTGGTGCTGGGCTCGCCCGGCGGCTCGCGCATCCCGACCACGGTGCTCGAGACCATCGTGAACGTCGTCGACTTCCGCATGCGCCCGCGCGAGGCGGTCGACGCGCCGCGCCTGCACCATCAGGCCCAGCCCGACGAGGTCTTCCACGAGCCCTTCGCGCTCTCCGCCGACACCGCCGAGAAGCTGCGGGCGATGGGCTACGACCTCGTCGAACAATCGCCCTGGGGCGCCACCGCCTTGATCGAGGTGCCGCCGGCGACCGCTTCGGCCGCCGCCCCGACGTCGGGCAACGACGCCGCCCTCTCCGGCGCGCTTCTGCCCGGCCGCATCTACGGCGCCGAGGACGACCGCCGCCCCGCCGGAGCGGCAGCGGCCGAGTGAGTGGGCCGGCCGTCCGGCCCCGACCGATCCGCCCCGCCGCTCGGGGGCCGGAGCGCGATCCGGCGCGCCATCACATCAAGAAATGATCGCGAAACATCACAGACAATATTCAGAGACGAAATTTTCAATCCAGAAACAACCCTGTGTATTTGCCATTAATGCACGATTCAACCGTGCCGAACTAATCTCGCCTCGAAGCAATTCGAGACGGAAAACATGACGAACACTCGGAATGTCCCGACGAAAGCAGGCGCGACGGCTCTCGTCCGGCGGTTCGTGGCGGAGCGATCCGGCAACATCGCGGTCGCCGTGGCCGCCACGGCGCTGGTGATGATGGGCACGATCGGCGGCGCGATCGATTTCGCGACCGTCTCGAACGTCCGGGTCAAACTGCAGAACGCCGCCGATTCCGCCGCGCTCACCGGTGCGATCGGCGCCAAAAACAGCTCCAGCGGCGGTACCGCGAGCGGCGACCTCACCACCGCGCAGACGAGCGCCGTGACCACCTTCACCGACATCGTCGGTACCCTCGCCGGCGTCTCGGTGACGAAGAAGAGCGCGAGCGTGACCTACGCTTCCGGGGCGATCACCTCGACCCTCGACTGGGGGGCGGACGTTTCGACCAACTTCAGCCGGGTGATCGGCCTCGAAAGCTTCTCGATCGCCGGCACCGCCACCGCCACCGCGCCGGCCGGTCTGCCGACCTACGTCGACGTCTGGTTCGTGATCGACAATTCCCATTCGATGGCGATCGGCGCCACCGCGACCGATCAGGCGACGATGCTGAAGAAGATCGGCTGCACCATCGCCTGCCACATGGCGAGCGGCACCGACACCGTGACCTCGGCCCGCAACGCCGGCGCCACGCTCCGTCTCGACGTGATCAAGAGCGCGATCGCGCAGATCCTGACCAAAGCGAAGACGGTGCAGGCCGCCTCGGTCGAAGCCGGCTACGGCTCCACCATCCGGGTCGGCTTCTACACGCTGTCGAACACGCTGACCAAACAGTTCGCGGTGTCGAGCGACCTGTCCGCCGCGTCCACCGCCCTCGCGACGATCGACATCGACTACGCCTCCGGCGAGACCGGCACCAACTTCCACACAGCGCTCGCCTCGCTCGCGAGCGCCGGCCTCACCGCGGGCGACGGCAAGACGTCGTCGACGCCGAAGACCTACGTCATCCTGATGACCGACGGCATCGAGGATTCGGCGATCCAGAAGGTGACGACCACCTCGACCACCAAGAACGGCAAGACCACCACCACGACGTCGAGCAGCCTGACGCGAGATTCGAACTTCGTCGACTATTCGCCCTACAGCCGCGACACCAGCCACGGATTCAACTGGGACGTCCAGGGCTTCGACCCGAGCCTGTGCACCACGCTGAAGTCGTCCGGCCTCAACTTGATGACGCTCAACGTCGAGTATCTGGTGCCGACCCTGTCGCCGGACGCGAGCGACGATCGCTACCTCTACATCAAGAACACGCTCAAATCGAAGATCCAGACCAACATGGCGAGTTGCGCCTCGGAATCGGACTGGGCGCTCTACGCCTCGACCTCGGACGACATCTCCACCGCCGTCGACACGCTGTTCACCCTGGCCACCCAGTCGTCGATCTACCTGAGCAAGTGACCCACCCCGAACGCGCGAGAGGCCGGAAGCGACGCTTCCGGCCTCTCGTCGTCGTGGATCGGCGCTCTCGCGTCAGTGCACGCCGAGCTTCTTCTGCAGCGAGGTCGACGAGGTGGTGTACTGGAACACCAGGCGCTTGTTCGGATCGACGATCTTCTTCGCCGCCTGCGCCATCAGCGCCGCCTCGTGGAAGCCGGAGAGGATGAGCTTGAGCTTGCC